>JAUHYO010000099.1 GCA_030426325.1 Gammaproteobacteria bacterium
GTGTTCGCCGAACGGCAAGAATATCAACGACGGCTGCGGTTCGACTCAGCCTGACCTGTTGCAGCTGACGGTTCCGGCAGTCCGGGCACACGTCGGTGTCGCACTTGACGGGGATGGTGATCGCGTCGTCATGGTCGATGAAAACGGGGCCCTGATCGACGGCGACCAGTTGCTGCTGATCCTGGCGCTCGCGCGGCACGATTGCGGCGAGCTGACGGGACCGGTCGTCGGCACTGTTATGAGCAACCTTGGGCTGGAAAAAGCGCTTAAGGCCCGAAATATTGAATTCCGCCGTGCCAGTGTTGGCGATCGCTATGTGCTGGAAGCATTACGGGAAACCGGCGGCGTTATTGGCGGCGAAACGTCCGGACACATGATCGTGCTCGACAAGACGACGACCGGGGATGGCCTGATTTGTGCCTTGCAAATCCTCGAGATCATGAAAATCTCGGGCAAACCGCTGTCGGAGCTTGCTGCGGGTATGACCAAGTACCCGCAGACGATGATCAACGTTCGTACCAAGCGGAGCCTGGACCTGGCCGGTTCGAAAGACATCCAGTCGGCCGTGGCCGCCGCTGAGGCGGAGCTTCAGGATACCGGTCGAATTGTCCTGCGTGCCTCGGGAACTGAGCCGGTCATTCGGGTCATGGTCGAAGGCGAGGACTCGGAGCAGGTCGTGTCGATCGCCAAGCGACTGGCGGCGGTCGTGGCCGAATCAGCGGCCTGAGGGCTTGCTGAGCTGGTCCAGCCCCGGTATCCTTGCGCGCCTTTTACGCCTGCGGAAATAATAGGATATGCGCGAGTTTCTTGTAGCTGGCAACTGGAAAATGAATGGTAGCGCGGCTGGCAACGAAGCGCTGGTGTCCGGCATTGTAAAAGGTACGCCGGACGGTGTGGGCTATCGCATGCTGGTTTGCCCACCGTTCGCCTATCTTTCGTCAGTGGCGGGCTTGCTCAAAGGCAGCAATATTGCGCTCGGCGCGCAAAACGTGTCGCAATTCGACTCCGGGGCTTACACCGGTGAAATTTCACCGTCGATGCTGAAGGATGTCGGCTGCGAGTTCGTCATCGTCGGTCACTCCGAACGGCGGGCAATGTTCGGCGAGAGCAATGAAATCGTGGCCGCGAAGTTTGTGGCGGCGCAAGGTGCGGGATTGCTCCCGATTTTGTGCGTGGGAGAAACGCTCGAGCAGCGCGAGGCAGGTACGACAGAGCAGGTGATTGACGCGCAGTTGGATGCGGTACTGGATGCGGCGGGAATCGGGGCGTTTGAACAGGCGGTCATTGCTTATGAACCGGTCTGGGCGATCGGAACCGGAAAGACTGCGACCCCGGAACAGGCGCAGGCAGTGCACCTGCATATAAGAAAGCGACTGGCCGGACATGACGGCGAGCTGGCTGGCAGGGTGCAAATTTTGTATGGCGGCAGCATGAAAGGCGATAATGCGCCTGGTTTGCTTGGCATGCCGGATATTGATGGCGGGCTGATTGGCGGCGCGTCACTGAAGGCAAACGATTTCCTTGCAATCGCTGCGGCGGCTGCCCGGGACTAGACGAATAATTGAGAGCTTAATGGACACTATACAAAAGGCAGTACTTATCGGTCATACGCTGATCGCATTGCTGATCATTGTGCTGGTATTACTGCAGCGCGGCAAAGGCGCGGATGCCGGTGCTGCATTTGGAGCCGGGGCATCGGGAACGGTATTTGGCGCGCGCGGCTCTGGCAGCTTTTTTTCGCGGGCGACAGCTATTTGCGCGACGGCATTTTTTGTTACCAGCCTGACACTGGCCTATCTGAGCAGCCAGGGATCAGCTACCCCGAGCAGCCTCGTTGATGACGCGCCAGCCGCTGAAGAGTCGGTTTCGCCGGAATCGGAATTACCAGCCATTGACGCCGGAGAGCAACTGCCAGAAGATGCGGCCGAACTGCCGCCGCTCGACCTTCCGGTGGAAAGCAGCGAGACAGCGGTTGACGATCCAAAAGGTGAATAATTAGTTTTCAAATACCGCTCTGGTGGTGGAATTGGTAGACACGCTGTCTTGAGGGGGCAGTGGCGCGAGCCGTGCGAGTTCGAGTCTCGCCCAGAGCACCAAATCAAAAAGATCGGCCTGCTGGCACATGTTGTGCTACTGGCCGATTTTTTTTGAATCACAAAGGGTGTATTCAGCGTCGCTTAGGCTGATACAATGCCGCGCTGAGTCGTACAAGATACTGTTCACACGTAAACCGAGCGTAAGAAACGAGCATGTTGCAAGAATATCTTCCGATCCTGATCTTTCTGGGCATTGCAGCCGGCATCGGCATGTTGCTGCTGGGACTCGGCTTTTTAATCGGCAAAGGCGGCAAAGACGACGAAAAGTTGTCGCCGTATGAATGCGGATTCGAAGCGTTCGACGATTCACGTATGAAATTTGATGTGCGTTATTACCTCGTAGCAATCCTGTTTATTATTTTCGATCTGGAAATAGCTTTTCTCTTTCCCTGGGCCGTGTCGCTCGACACCGTTGGCAAGTTCGGATTGCTCGCCATGGCGCTGTTCCTAGCGATTCTCGTCGTCGGCTTCATCTATGAATGGAAAAAAGGAGCGCTGGAATGGGATTGAGCACTAACGCTGCTTCGAACCACGCAGCAGAAGGCGCCGAGGCTGCCGGTGGCAGCCTGCAGAAGAAGGGCTTTGTCGTCACGAGCGTCGATTCGGTTATGAACTGGGCTCGCACCGGTTCGCTTTGGCCCATGACTTTTGGTCTCGCCTGTTGTGCCGTCGAAATGATGCAGGCAGGTGCCGCACGCTACGATCTTGACCGCTTTGGAATCATTTTTCGCCCGAGCCCGCGGCAATCGGACTGTATGATTGTTGCCGGTACCCTGACCAACAAGATGGCCCCGGCGCTTCGCAAGGTGTACGACCAAATGCCGGAACCGCGCTGGGTTGTGTCGATGGGGTCCTGTGCGAACGGTGGAGGCTATTACCACTATTCTTATGCGGTTGTCCGCGGATGCGATCGAATCGTGCCGGTGGATGTCTACGTACCGGGCTGTCCGCCGACGGCAGAAGCCCTGATCTATGGCCTGATACAACTGCAAAACAAAATTCGCCGAACAAGCACTATTGCCCGATAAGAACAAATGATGACGAATCCTAGCGAGACTCTGGCGGCTCGAATTGAGGCGCGCTTCGGCGATCAGGTCGAACGTGTTGCGTCGTCGTGCGGCGAGCTAACTTATGAGGTGGACAAGGACGAGCTCGGCAAAGTTGCGACGGCATTGCGAAACGAAGCCGATTTCGGCTTCGAGATGCTAATTGATGTCTGTGGTGTCGACTATCTCAATTATGGGAGCGACGAGTGGATTACCAACAGTGCAACCGGAACGGGTTTCAGTCGCGGCGTTGAGCGCAAGACCGTTATCCTCGACGAATCCGACGAGTTTGACCCACGGCGATTTGCAGTCGTTTATCACCTGCTGTCGATCCAAAACAATGTCCGCTTGCGTTTGCGTGTTTTCACCGGCCCGAGTAATCCGCCGATCGTTCGGTCTGTCGTTGATATCTGGAATAGTGCGAACTGGTTTGAACGCGAAGCATTCGACCTTTACGGAATATTGTTCGAGGGCCATCCGGACTTGCGACGAATCCTGACGGACTACGGCTTTATCGGGCATCCGTTCCGCAAGGATTTTCCGATCATGGGTAATGTTGAAGTCAGCTATGACAGCGATGAGGGCAGAGTGGTTTACAAGCCGGTAACGATAGAGCCACGCACGCTGGTGCCTCGGGTTATTCGGGAAGACAATCGCTATTCAGCCGATCTAAAGGACGTGCGTAAAGATGGCTGAGATTCAAAGCTATACGATGAACTTCGGGCCGCAGCATCCCGCGGCGCACGGTGTCTTGCGACTCGTGCTTGAGATCGAAGGCGAAACCATTCAAAAAGCGGACCCACATGTCGGGTTGCTTCATCGCGGTACTGAAAAGCTCGCCGAGACCAAACCTTTTAACCAGAGCATCGGTTACATGGATCGTCTCGATTACGTTTCGATGATGTGTAATGAGCACGGTTATGTGCTGGCAATCGAAAAGCTTCTCGGTATCGAAGTGCCAACCCGTGCGCAGTACATTCGTGTCATGTTTGACGAAATGACGCGCATTCTTAACCACTTGATGTGGCTGGGTGCGCACGGGCTCGACATCGGCGCGATGACGATGTTCCTCTACTGTTTCCGTGAACGCGAAGACTTGATGGACTGCTACGAGGCTGTATCCGGAACACGCATGCATGCCACGTATTATCGACCCGGTGGTGTTTACCGTGACCTGCCGGAAAGCATGCCGAAGTACACAGAATCCAGGTTCCGCAGCAAGAAAGAACTTGATCGCATGAACTCGGTTCGTGAAGGCTCGATGCTGGATTTTATCGAGGACTTTACCAAGCGTTTCCCGGCTTGCGTTGACGATTACGAAACATTGCTGACGGACAATCGCATCTGGAAGCAGCGCACGGTCAATATTGCGGTCGTCTCGCCGGAACGCGCGATGCAACTCGGCTTCACCGGCCCGATGTTGCGCGGCTCGGGTGTCGAGTGGGACCTGAGAAAAAAACAGCCGTACGCCGCTTACGACCAGATGGATTTCGATATTCCGGTTGGCGTCAACGGCGATTGTTATGACCGGTACCTGGTTCGCGTCGAAGAAATGCGGCAGTCGAACCGAATCATTAAACAATGCGTCGACTGGCTGCGTCAGAATCCCGGCCCGGTCATCGCTGAGGATCACAAAATTGTGCCGCCGAGCCGTGTCGAGATGAAAGACGACATGGAATCGCTCATTCATCATTTCAAACTATTTACCGAAGGTTACTGTGTGCCGGAAGGCGAGGCCTACGCCGCCATCGAACATCCGAAAGGCGAGTTTGGCGTGTACCTGATTTCGGACGGCGCCAACAAGCCGTACCGCGTAAAAATCCGTGCGCCTGGTTTCGCACATCTGTCGGCAATGTCCGAGATGGTTGAAGGGCATATGTTGGCCGATGTCGTGGCGGTCATTGGTACGCAGGATATTGTATTCGGAGAAATCGACCGATGACTTACGAACTGTCGACGCACGTGCGCGAGGAAATCGATCACTGGAAGTCACGATTCCCGGAGGATCGGCAACGCTCAGCTGTAATCGGCGCGCTGCACGCAGTGCAGCACGAGAACAAGGGATTTGTCACGGCGGAGCAAATGAACGCGGTCGCCGAGTACCTCAATCTGCCGACCATTCAGGTTTATGAAGTTGCAACGTTTTATTCAATGTTCCAGACGCGCGAGGTCGGTCGCAACGAAGTCGCAATATGCACCAATGTTTCCTGCATGCTACGCGGCGCCGATGACATTGTTGAACACGTAGAGAACAAGCTGGGCGTAAAGCTGGGCGAGAGCACTGCCGATGGCCGTATCTTCCTGAAGAAAGAGGAAGAGTGCATCGCGGCATGTTGCGGAGCGCCCGCCATGATGGTCAATCACAAGTATCACGAGAACCTGACCAAAGCCCAGGTCGATGAAATACTGGATGGTCTCGACTGATGGCGTACGAACAGAATCTCGTTTGCTTTAATACGTTTGGCTCGGACGAGTCGTGGACGATCGCAACGTATGAGAACCATGACGGCTACCAGGCCTGGCGCAAAATTCTGAATGGCAAGCTCAAGCCGGAAGAAGTCATTGAAATCGTCAAGGCGTCCGGGCTGCGTGGCCGCGGCGGCGCAGGTTTTCCGACGGGCCTGAAGTGGAGCTTCATGCCGAAGGACCCGAACGTCCAGAAGTACCTGGTGTGCAACTCGGATGAGAGTGAGCCCGGTACCTGTCACGATCGCGAAGTTCTGCGTTACAACCCGCACGCACTGGTCGAGGGTATGGCAATCGCGGCTTACGCGATGGGTGCGACGGTGGCCTACAACTACATACGCGGTGAGTTTCTCGATGAGCCGGTGCCGCGCTTCGAAGCGGCCGTCAAGGAGGCCTACGAGGCTGGCCTGCTGGGCAAGAACATCCAGGGCTCAGGCATTGATTTTGACCTCTATACCTTTGTCGGCGCGGGCGCTTACATTTGCGGTGAAGAAACCGCGTTACTCGAATCGCTGGAAGGCAAGCAGGGTCGACCGCGCTTCAAGCCACCGTTCCCGGCCAATTTCGGTTTGTACGGTAAGCCCACGACGATCAATAACACGCAAAGCCTGGCCAGTGTGCCGGCGATTATTCGGAACGGTGCAGCCTGGTTTGCAGCCCTCGGTCCGGAGGGGTCGGGTGGAACCGCCTTGTTCTCAGTGTCTGGCCATGTCGAGAAGCCGGGCAACTACGAATTACCAATGGGCATTCCGTTTAAGGACCTGCTCAACGATATCTGCGGTGGTGTTCTTGGCGGACGTAAACTAAAGGCCGTGATACCCGGCGGTTCGTCGTGCAAGGTCTTGCCCGCTGACATCATTATGGAATGCACGATGGACTACACGTCGCTGCAGAAGGCCGGATCATCGTTCGGCACCGGGGCGGTCATGGTGATGGATGAGACCACCTGCATGGTGAAAGTGCTGCGGCGGATTTCGCGTTTCTACATGGCGGAGTCCTGCGGGCAATGCACGCCGTGCCGCGAGGGAACGGGTTGGCTGTATCGCATGCTGACGCGCATCACCGAGGGCAGGGGTGAAGAAGCCGATCTTGCCAAACTCGTTGACGTCGCGAACAAGATCGAAGGCCACACGATTTGTGCGTTGGGCGATGCTGCAGCGTGGCCAGTGCAGAGTTTCCTGAAACATTTCATTCACGAATTCGAATACATGGTGCGCAATAACGGACGCAGTATCGTCGATGATCCCAGCGAGGTTGCCGCGTAAGTATTATGAGCGACGATATCGTAAACATCGAAGTCGACGGCAAGGCCGTCGAGGGGCGCCGCGGCCAGATGGTGATCGAAGTTACCGACACCATCGGTGCTTATGTGCCGCGCTTTTGCTATCACGAGAAACTCAGCATTGCGGCAAACTGTCGCATGTGCCTGGTGGACATCGAAGGCGCACCGAAACCCATTCCGGCCTGCGCGCAACCGATCACAGAAGGAATGAAGATTTTTACCAAGTCGCCACGGGCGATTTCGGCCCAAAAAGCGACAATGGAGTTCCTGCTGATCAACCACCCGCTGGATTGCCCGATTTGCGATCAGGGCGGTGAATGCGAGTTGCAGGACCTTGCGATGGGTTACGGGCGTGACGTTTCCCGCTACAACGATCGCAAGCGCGTGGTTAAAGACAAAGATGTCGGGCCGCTGATTTCAACGGATATGACTCGTTGCATTCATTGCACGCGATGCGTGCGCTTCGGCGAAGAAGTGCAGGGCAATCCGCAACTCGGCACGATTGACCGCGGCGAAAACGTCAAGATTTCGACCTACGGTGAGCAAAACGTCGACCATGAATTGTCGGCCAATATTATCGACCTGTGTCCGGTCGGTGCCCTGAACAACAAGCCCTACCGCTACAGCGCACGGGCCTGGGAAATTGAACAGCACCCGACGGTATCGCCGCATGACTGTGTTGGCTCGAACCTCAACGCGCACGTTCTTCGAGGCACGGTGAAGCGTATCGTGCCGCGCGATAACGAGGCGATTAACGAGACCTGGATTGCCGATCGCGACCGGTACAGCTATGAGGCGATATACAGTCCCGATCGCCTGCAGGCGCCTCGACACAAGATCAATGGGAAGTGGCAGGACATTGACTGGGCAGATGCACTGTCGATGGCCGCGGAAGTCCTGAAGTCGGCGGAGGGCGAGAAAACCGGCATTATCGCGTCGCCAGGTGCCACGCTTGAAGAGTCGCATTTGCTCGCGAAGCTGGCTGAACATCTCGGAACGTCGAATATTGACCATCGGATATCGCGGCGTGACGTCAATGATCAGGATGCGGACCCGGTTTACGACACATTGGGATGCGACATCGCCGATATTGAAGACCAGGGTGCCATCCTCGTCGTCGGGTCCAATGTTCGCGCCGAAGCGCCGATTATTGCGCATCGGCTTCGAAAGGCCGCAGTGGCGGGAGCGAAAGTCAGTTTCGCGAACTCGCGTGTCTACCCGTACTTCTTTGACGTTGCCGACTATCGTTCGGGCGAAGGCCTGGTCAGACTGCTGTCCGGCATCGTAGTGGCCGCATCGGGCGGCAAGCCGCCGGCCGCGGTTGCAGACATTTGCGCCGGTATCAGTGCGACCGATGCCGACAAACGCATCGCGTCGTCCCTGAAAGAGGCCGATCAAGCGCTGGTCATGCTGGGCAATATTGCTCGCCGACACGCGGCATTCTCGGCGGTCAGGGCACTGGCCGCAGCGGTTGCCGATCTGACCGGCGCCCGGTTTGGCAGCCTGACCGAAGGTCCCAATTCAGCGGGTGCAAGTCTGGCCGGTGTTTTGCCGCACAGGACGGCCGGCGGCAAGAAACGTGCTTCCCAGGGCGGCAGCGTGGCAGAAATGCTGGGCAGCGAACTGGACGCCGTTGTTCTCGTCAACGTGGAACCGGAAGCCGACATTCTGGCGACAACGGATGTTGTTGAGAAGCTCTCGAATCAAGAGTTCGTCATCGCTTTGACACCGTTTGTTTCCAAAGATTTGCTCGACGTTGCCGACTTGCTGTTGCCGGTTGGCACTTTCGCCGAAACATCGGGAACCTACGTCAACGTCGCAGGCACCTGGCAAAGTTTTTCCGGAATCGCAAAACCGGTGGGCGAGGCGCGCCCATGCTGGAAGGTCCTGCGCGTACTCGGAAACCTGGTCAACGCCGACGGTTTCGACTATGTGACCAGCGAAGATGTCCTTGCAGAGTTCAAGATATTGCTGGGTGAGGTCGCACCAGGAACGTATGAAGCTGGCGCAAAAATCGCAAAACCGAACGGTGCCGATGCGGCAAACCGCGAGATCGACACTCCGATTTACTCGGTTGATCCGACGGTCAGGCGCGCGCATGCGTTGCAACAAACGCTTGCAGCCAGGCGGGCGGCGAAAGAGGGCGAGGAATAATGCCCGAGATATTTGCCAGCCTGGTTCCCGGCTTTGCCCTCGATATCTGGAATACGCTGCCGCCTCGTGCAGTACCTCGCGACCACCGTATTCAAGATTCTGTTGGTCACGATCGCCGTCATTCTGATTGTTGCGTTTTCCACCTACTTCGAACGCAAGGTAATCGGTCGAATGCAGGCGAGGGTCGGACCAAATCGCGTCGGACCTCTCGGGCTCGGCCAGCCGTTTGCCGATGTGATCAAGCTTCTTATTAAGGAAGTCCTGGTTCCGTCGCAATCCAGCAAATTCCTGTTCGTTATCGCGCCATTGCTGTCGCTGATTCCTGCGCTGGCAACATGGGCGGTCATTCCGCTGAATGACTGGTACGTCATTGCCGATATCAATGCCGGGCTGCTGTACGTGCTGGCACTGACCTCGGTCGGTGTTTACGGTGTGATCCTTGCGGGCTGGGCAACGAATTCAAAATACGCGCTGCTGGGTGCCATGCGTTCGGCTGCGCAGATCGTGGCCTACGAAATTGCCATGGGCTTCGCGCTCGTCGGCGTCTTGATGGCCGGTGGCAGTCTCAATCTTGGTGATATTGTCCGCGCCCAGGAAGGTGGATTCAGCCAGTGGTTCCTGATTCCCTTGCTGCCGCTATTTGTCGTGTACTGGATCTCCGGCGTTGCGGAAACCAACCGAGCGCCGTTTGACGTTGCTGAAGGTGAGTCGGAAATCGTTGCCGGTTTTCATGTCGAGTATTCCGGTGTCGCGTTCGCGCTGTTCTTCCTGGCGGAGTACGCGAACATGGTGCTTATTTCGACGCTGACAGCAATTTTCTTCCTCGGTGGCTGGGCATCGCCGTTTGAGGGCTGGGCAGTCTTGAATGACTTTGCATGGCTTGCCTGGCTGACGGCCGGTGGTCTGCACTGGTTGTTCATCAAGATGTGTATTTTCATGTATACCTTTTTCTGGTTTCGCGCGACGTTTCCGCGCTATCGCTATGACCAGATCATGCGATTGGGCTGGAAGGTATTCATTCCTGTAACGATCATCTGGATTGCAGTGGAAGGGGCGATG
>JAUHYO010000100.1 GCA_030426325.1 Gammaproteobacteria bacterium
CGACATTCGAATGAACGCGTCAAGGTTTTCGTAGGGATTGCCCAGAAACCAGGTGTCGTAGGCGTTTATTGCGGCCAGCTCGGTACCGTATTCGACGGCCAGATCAGTCATCGGTGCACCAATGACCGCAGCCTTGAATCGATCAGTCTGTGTGATGCTCCATGCGGAAAGATAGCCGCCGTAGGACCACCCAGCGATTGCCATTCTTTCCGGATCTGTGAACTCGCGCTTTAGCAGGTAGTCCATGCCAGCAAGCGCATCCGCATAGTCTGCACCGCCCCAGTCATAACGATTCAGGCGAATGAATTCCATGCCGTAGCCCACCGACCCGCGGATATTTGGTGCCAGAACCGCGAATCCCCGATTCGCAAGCACTTGTGCCCACTCATTGATCTTGTTTGACCAGCGCCCGGTTGGGCCACCGTGGATCAGTAGCACCGTTGGCCAACCCGTAATGCCTGGTTCTGCGGCGGAAGGAGTAAACAAAGCCGCCTCAATGTTAAGGCCATCCTCTCCGACATACTTCGTGCGTGTAGGCGTGACTAGTGCCGGAAAGTCTTTATTAAGGTTACTAATTCGCCGCTCGCCGGACTCATTTCGTACCCACAGTTCCTGTGGATGAACGGCGCTTTCGGCGATAAACGCGACTTTTGACGCGTGCGTGTCGAAGCTCGTGACAGAGCGATCCGGAAATGCGCCTAGGACGGTCGCCTCGCCTTGCGGCGACAGGTTAACCAATTGGTCGCCAAAGCCATCGGCGGCCAACGCCACCATTTTGCCATCGTCGGTCCACGTGTAGGCGGCGACCAATCTATCCAGCGAGTTGCTGGATACCGCTTTCGTTTCACCGCCCTTGGCAGGCTGCAGGTAGATACTGTGCGGTATCGGACCGCCGTCTGTTGAACCAGTATAGGCAAGGTACTGACCGTCCGGTGATACGGTCAGCTGATCGAGAGGTGAGTCGGGACGAGCGATTTCACCGATCTTGTCGCCGTTGCTGGAAACAGTGAGCAGGCGAGCAGTCAGGAGCGTTTCTGAATCATCATCGGTCGCATACACGGCTAGTGATTTACCGTTAGGGAACCACGCGAAACTGCTTACTCGCCAGTCGTGCTCAAGCAATGGCGTAACAATTCCGTCCACTACATTGACGAGCTTCAGATGTCGGGCCTCAATAGCTTCACTCGCAACGAATTCGTCATGCTTGTCCGCTATTTCATCGTCTTTTGGCTTGTCCTCCAACGCGACGAAAGCGATTTCTGTGCCATCCGGCGACCATTTGAAATCAAGTATCTCGCCCGATTGAGTTGGCAGCAGCTGCGACTCACCACCACTCATCGGCAAGAGACTGAGTCGAGACTTGTCGTCCTTGTCCGTTGTGATGAATGCCAGAGTACTGCCGTCTGGGCTGAATCGCGGTCGACTGCGCAATTGATCACCCCAGGTCAGTTGACGGAACTTGTCACCCTCCGTCTCGTACAGCCAGAGATTCGAAGGATGTCCATCTTCGTTAACTGGTTCTTTCACAACCAACGCCAACCGCTCGCCGCTCGGTGACCAGTTCGGATCGCTAAATTCGTAGCGTTGAATCAGCCGTTCAGGCGTCAACCGCTCCTCTGCAACAGCCTCATACGATGCGATCCACAGTACGGCGGGCAAAAAGACCATCAAAGAATTGCGCATGTCTTGTCGCTTCACATCTTGCAGCTTGTTAGCGCCCGAGTGTATCGGACTTGTCTATACACGTATAGCGCATTGTGTGAGATAACGACAGCAGGAAAGCCTTCAAACCCGGGCTTCCAATAAGTATCGTCAATTCCCGGCATAAACGAGTCGTAAAGTGCCAAGTACCGTATCGAAGTGCTCGACGGCCTTCCCCAATCGGATAAGTGTAACTGCCCCCCGGGTGCAAAAATCCTAAACATCTCCGACAAGACATCTCACTACTGTCTCCTCGACAAGCTCTAGCTTCAGCAGCCTCTTGGCGAAGATTGTTCAATTAACGGACAAAGCAGCCCGTTGAAAGACTGGTTCGCTGGCATCGTCCGCCAGCTTTCCAAGGCCCGCTCAATCCGCCGTTCGATTGCCTGCAGATGCGATACCTCTTCGCGAATAGCGGCGCGCCGCTGCTCAACCAGATTACGCACCTGTTGACACGGCTCTTCGCCGAGCTCAATGGTCTTGAGAATCTGTTTGATGTCGCCGATTCTTAAACCTAGCGCTTGCGCTTGCCGAATGAACTCAACGCGGCGAAGATCGTCTTGGGAGAAGAGGCGATACCCATTCTCGAGCTCGCGTTCGGGATTGAGCAGTCCAATGCGTGAATAGTATCGAACGGTGGCCGGTGTGACCCCTGTCCGATTTGCGAGGTCGGTTACGTGCAAGCCGCCAAAACCGATCGCCGAAAAAGGTTGGGTGTGCATCATAAATCTCCTTCAAATTGCGGTGCAATGAATGCGGGCAAAATGCCCAGCGCCGCGTTCCGCGGCGTATGCAATATGAAGGTGGTCTAGATTCTGAGGCGTTGAGTGCTCAGATAGATTGGTGGCGAAGATCTATGCCCAGGTGGTCCGCGATACTGCGACACGACCCGAACTCGGTACGGAGACTGAACGACATACTGATCGACAGGTGCCAAGTAGACGATTGAAAACTGTTGCAGCTTCTCGGCGACGCTACCAGTGCCACTGAGAACGGTTGCGTCACAACAGCAACCGCTTTCCATAGGGCCAGCGGTATCATGGCCACCGTGACATTCATCGTTGGTTTCAGCGAGCGTTTTCGAACGGTCGTGATCACTATGATTGTCATGATGGCCGGAGGACGCATCGTGATATGTGGACGACTCCTGGTGGTGTCCGTTGCCGATTTCGCTTTCCGTGGAAACCGCTGGCGCTGCAGCGAGGTCTTGAGTATTGAGCGCAAAGGTGCATGGCACGATGAGCACGCTAAGCCAGGCAAGCACCGCTACAATCGTGATGCCCGGTGATCGCCTGCTAAATATCGAATTGGTCTGTCGCTCACTCATCGCTTGACCCAAAAACAAAGCCAATAGTGCCAACTACCTACTTTCAATAATAGGCCACAAAACCGTGATATATATACGTATTTACACTGAAAATGAGCTTACAAAGTGTATGTAGCATACAGGTCAATTTCGACAACAGAATGCCGTAGCATCAGTGCAACTGAACCATCAAATCTGGAGCTTCTCAAATGTTCATCGCCATGTTGCTCAGTGTCACGCTAGTCGTGGGCACCATTTTCATTCACTTTGAAGCGCTGCGTTTTACCTCTACATTTCTGCCACTCTGTGGTCAGTCTGGCCGCTCTAGAATGTTTGTTGTTATCGCCGGAATCTTTTTGGCGCATATGGTAGAAATCTCTCTTTACGCTCTTGGCTACTTTAGCCTTGAGCAAGTCGCGTCGTTGGGTGAATTAGGTGGCGCACACGATCCAACGCTGATGGGTTACCTGTACTACTCGGTTGTGAGCTTTACCTCACTCGGACTCGGTGACATTGTTCCGGCGGGGCACCTTCGCGTCATAAGCGGAATTGAAGCGCTCAACGGCCTGGTGCTGATCGGCTGGTCAACTTCATTCACATTTCTTGCGATGCGCCGCTATTGGCCAATTGAAATCGGTGGCGACGGCGGGTCGTAGTTTCTCGAAACGATCAACGTGCGTCTATTGCCTCCCACTTCGCATAGATCTCCGCTGACCAGAGACTCTGAAAGTAGGCGATTATTGCGAGTCGTTCGCCACGAGTTAGCGATGCCGAGAAACCCGGCATAAGGCCGCCATATTCGACGCCTCCTTCAGCGAGTGTCTTCTCCAACATCACGAGTGGGTGGTGCCAAGCATGTGCGGTGCCGTTGAGTGGTGGAGGCGGGTAGTTGCCTTCGCTGTCGGTTTTCCGCCAATCATCCGCGAGGCCACTCGCACGTGGCCCATGACAACTCGCGCAATGGGTGTCAAACAGGACCTCACCATTCGATACTTGTGACGCTGTGTACCAGCGTCCCGCAATTGCGGTTTCAGTGTTTTGTTCAGACTCACATGCACTAATAACGGCAAGCGCAACCAAGAGCACACCGACTAGGGTTGGTCGTCGTCCCATGATATTCCTTCTTTGGTTTGAGGTGCTCGGAGCGCGAGCTGTTTCGCCACCGGTGCCATCGCCAATGGACCGATCGCAGATACCAAGATTATCGTGGCCACTAGCGACACAAACATGGCGCGTGAAAGGTGTCCGTGCGCCATACCCAGTGTGACGATGACCAGACCCACTTCGCCGCGAGGGACCATACCCAGCCCGATTAACCATCGCTCGGACCAGTCGAATCGCTGCCCAGCACCAATAAGTCCCGCAAGCGCCTTTGTCGCCACAGCGACGATGACCGAAGCCGTAACAAACCAAACCAGGCCTGGGCTGCCGGTACTATCCCATTCCGCTTGTACGCCAATCATGACGAAGAAAAACGGCATCATGATCAGGACGAGCGGACTGAGGAAACTAACACTCTGCTCCTGCTGTTCATCTTCAAGTGCCTCTCCCAGGCCGACGCCAGCGAAGAACGCACCGACAACGCTGGATAGTTCCAACAGATGCGTCGCGACTGCGCTAAGTGAAACTACCACGAGAATCCAGATGCCGCGTAGCCACCGATTCCTGATCATACCTCGCCGCTGCAACAGCTTGGTCGAAAACATGCAGAGAGCGAACAAACCAGCCAACACGAAAAAAGCCAGAAGAGCGTTAGTTAGCACCTCATACATGGACAGACCGTCACCTAGGAGTCCATGAGCGGCGCCCAGCAAATACAATACAATCACGTCATCAATAACGGCGGCGGCGATTACAGTGTCGGCCACCCGCTGCCCAATCAATCCGAACTGTTGCAGCACCTGTACTGTCATTCCAATACTTGTTGCGCCGAGCGCCAAGCCAATATAGACCGCCTCGTCACTCGGCGATCCGTTCAAGTACCCTATTAGATATCCGGCGGTAGTGCTCAACACAATGCCCAGCACTGCAACAGCAACTCCGGCCAACCCTGCGGCCTTGAGTCGCTCAATTCCAAGCTCAAGTCCGGCTACGCCCAGCAGGAGTACAACCCCGATCTCACCCAGTACGTGCAGTAGATCGCCGTGCACCACCCAGCCCAAAAATGCCGCGCCGAGAATCACACCCAGTACGACTTGCGCAACCGCGTTCGGAAAATTGAGCCGTTGACTTAGCCAGCCCAACACGCCGCCGAGCGCTAACACAACTGCTACGTCATCCAGTTGATCCACTTATTCGGCGCTGTATTTTACGCTTCAAAGCGCCTAGAAAAAAAGTTTCGAATAGGCACGTATACGCCACCGGCGTAAAGCCCGAAGAGAAATGCCTCGATAACACCGAGCCCGAAGTGACTGACGCTAATCCACTTGAACCCCGGTAGAACGAGTTCCAGGAAACCGTGCATGTGTAGCGCCTCAGGGAGCAACAGACCCCATAGAACGCAGACTACAAATGAAACCGCGGCAAACGTGCCTAATGATAGGCTCACGACTTTCATGTTCAACATGGTTATCTCCTTTTTGCAGCCGTTAGTTCGCTGCCATTTTCCGCCACAGCGTCGATCAAGTGGCACAAACTCTCTGGGCTGGGTGGTTGATCCGGCATGGTTTCCCACATTTCGACCGCAACCTCAATGCGGCTTTGCAGCGCATTGAGTTCCTGGAGTCGCTTGCGATTGTCGCGCGCGCTGCGCGATTATTTGACGAACTTCCCGGCACGGCGATCGACCTGCGTCGGCGTCGTGCAATACTTTTCGGATGTCGCTGAGCTTAAATCCCAGTAGCTTCGCTCGTCGAATGAAGCGCACACGGTGAATATCGTTCTTGGAAAACTGGCGATAACCGTTTTCGGAATCGCGCGACGGCGTAAGCAGACCAATCTGCGTGTAATAGCGCACCACGTAGGCCGGCACGCCCGCATTGTTAGCCAAATTTTTTACGTACACAGCGCGCCTCCTGACCTCATCGGCATTCGGAGCTAGTCTTTCTCGGTGGCCGTCCCAAAGGCTTTTCGAAGGTAGGCAAGTACCGCCTGAATATCGGCCTCTGTAAGGCTTGGGTTACCGCCCTTGGCCGGCATCGCCAATGGCGAGCCCGGGCTTTGAAAACCGTTGGTAATATTGGTCGTGAGTTCCTCATCACTCTTGCTCAGCGGTCCGTCGGCGGCGTTCAGATCCTTGACGCCCGGAATTGTTCCCTTGCCATTCGCGCCATGGCAGGCAATACAGGTCTGGGAAAATACCTTCTTGCCAGCCTCGACTGTAACGTCTTCGGTGTCAGCGAATGCCCAAACGTTCGCACCGATCATCCAGATTAATAGTATCCATCGCATATCAGTTACTTCCTTGCAGGAATTTCAGAATGTCTTCCGTCTCCGCAGCGGTAAGACCGGCACGAACTCGCATATGCATCATCGCTGCACGCCACTGGTCATCTCGAAGCTCCTTAGGATCGCGCATGTTGTGGCACCGCGAACAATTGTTCGCCCAGGCCTTGGCACCACGAGCAAATTGCATTGGATCCGTCTGAGTTGGCGTCGCCGTTTCAGCGGCAACCGCGGGGCTTTGTGAAAGCGCAATTCCTGTGCCTAACGCGACTGAAGCGAGTGCGAACGCGATAACGGGTAGTAGTTGCTTTTTCATGATTCGAACTCCTCTTTAGTAGCCGTAGGCTATTTGGACCAGCCAACGATCATCGTCGGTCGATTCGCCCGCCAAACCGGTGTTGGATTCGTAAGCGAATTTCAGCATCGCGCTCGGTGCCAATAGATAGTTCACTCCAAGAGCCCACTGTTCCTGCGATTTATCGGGGTGTGGGGACGTGTAGTCTGTGTAGCGCGCCACGCCTTCCCACTTTGCATCGGCGAACTTGTACGCGCCCTGCAGATACCAGGTTTCCCAAACACCACCCTCGGGAGCGATACTGGTCGCTTCGTTGGCAATGTCCTGACGAATAAACTCGCCTCTGAGATCGAGATTGTTCCATTGGTAGCTCGCGTCGACACCAAACACCTTGTAGTCGCGGGTTGGGTCTCCTTCGAAATCCACTCCATCGTTCTCAACGACTGCGGCATCACCAAATGCGCCCGATACGGCGAGCTCAAGCTTGGGAAGCGGCAGCAGGCTGACTCGACCGCCGAACACCTTTTCATCATCAGGGTCACCGGTGAATCCGTCGGTATCGATGCCGTGAATCTCGCCATCTTCGCCTTCAAGCTTCGGGCCATTGCCGATAAATCCGGCGTAGGTCATCCTGCTTTGCTCACCGATCTTGAAACCGCCGCGCAGTTGAACACCAACCTCGGCCAGTGGTGCTGCGCCATCGTGGCCGAATCCTGGCGGCGCTGAAGGCAGTTTGTTAATCCAGGAGGGGTGTATATTCTGTCGGAAATTGCCGACGGGGCTTAAGAACTTGCCGGCGAGCAACACCATGTTGTTATTCAGAAACAGGTCAATAGTGCTGTACTCAAGGCCCATGCTGGTGTCGCCATTTTCTTCGATCTCTACCTCGATCTCCGCTTCCCACAAAATGCGGTCTTTGTATTGGAAGTGAAACATTGGATTGAAGTTTGCTACGAATGCAGCATTGCCGTTCTCGGGACTAACGTAGTCAGCGGAAGCATAGCCGGCCAGGTGCGTGACAGAGTCGCTGTTCTTCCACTCACTCGCGGCGATCTCGGCATTTTGCGCCGCTTGCCTTGCCGCGACACTTTCTGATCGAATGGATCGCATGTCCTCGCTGTCAGGTGCCTGGCGCTCCTTTTCGAGCTCAGCACGGAGAATTGCCAGCTCCTCAGCCATCGCAAGCGTTTTCGCTTCTAGCTCGTCAATCCGGTCGGCGTGGCTCTGCGCAAATACCGGCGAAGCGCTCAATAGGATCAATAACCAAAGTGCACCCGACAAATTGGGTCGTGGCGTCGTTTTCATCAGTGCTTTCCTCGTCGCGTGGTGACGTTGTAAGTAGCTCTAACCTGAACGTTACAACCTGTACGCTACACACAGCTCAAGTAGGTATTGCCCGCAGTTCACACCGTGGTTTCCGGAAACGCTGATGATTCTCCTTCCTAATCAGGCGAATCCTTGCCTTGTAGGGTCGCATAAACGCTGCTGCTACCGTCAGTGTGATACGCGATCACGTCGTACTCGACCGGGTTCGGGCCCTCCATGCCGGGTGAACCCGCTGGCATTCCCGGGACCGCTATACCCTCAATATCAGCTGGCCTCTCAGTTATCAGGCGATAAACCAATTCGGCGGGCACATGACCCTCGACCCAGTAGTCGCCCACCACCGCGGTGTGGCAGGAGCCCAGCCGGTTCGGTACACCTGCCTGTTCGCGTGCAGGTGCAGTGCTTGCAACGTTCAGCGCGGCAACGTCAAGTCCATTCTTCTGCAAATGTTCAACCCACTTGCTGCAACAGCCACAGGACGCGGTCTTGTAAACAACAACGTCTACGTCTTCAGTGTTCGGCGTTGCGGCTGGCTCACGAATGTTCGAAGTCGCCGCAAGGACAAGCAGCACTCCAATGACACCCACTGCGACAATGACCGTGATCATTTTCGCGTCATTCGATATTTTCATTTTCTTGCTCCCAGTTGTAGTTGGCGAAAGACAACGGAACTGCCTTCTCGCCGAACTTGCTAGTTTTTGATTTCGGAACGCACCCCGTTCCCACGCCAGAGCAAAAATAGCGCCGGAATCACGACAAGCGTCAACAAGGTGGCGCTAACCATGCCACCGACCATCGGCGCGGCGATTCGACGCATCACTTCCGAGCCCGTGCCGCCGCCCAACATGATTGGTAACAAGCCAGCTATGATCGCCGCGACAGTCATCATGATGGGTCGCACTCGCAGTACTGCCCCATCGATCACGGCTTGCTGCACGTCCTCGGCTGACAACGCACGCCCTTCTGTTTCCGCTGTCGAGATGTGTTGGCGGATGGCCTGGTTCAGATACACGAGCATCACCACGCCGATTTCGACGGCAACGCCTGCAAGCGCAATAAAGCCCACGCCGACAGCGACCGACAGGTCGTATCCGAGCAGGTACAGCAGCCAGAGGCCGCCAACGAGGGCCATGGGCAGCGTGCCGACGATGATGGCAACCTCTGCGAACCGACGGAAATTGAGATACAACAGCAGAATGATAATCGCGAGTGTTACAGGACCGACAATCGAGAGGCGCTCTTTGGCACGCACCATGTACTCGTACTGGCCCGACCACGCTAGCGAATAGCCTGCCGGCAATTCGACTAGGTCGGCGACCACTTTTTGTGCCTCGGCCACGTAGGACCCGAGGTCACGTCCGGTGATATCGACGTAGGTCCAGCCGTTCAATCGGGCGTTTTCACTTTTGATCGCAGGAGGCCCGTCAATGACATTAATGTCGGCCACATCGGCGAGCGCGATGCGCGCTCCCTGCGGTGTGACGATCGGCAACAGGCGAAGCATTTGCACAGAATCGCGGACGCGCTGTGGGTATCGGACATTAACCGGGTAACGTTCCAGACCCTCTACAGTCTGCGTAACATTCATGCCGCCCACGGCAGACTGGATCACATCCTGAATATCCGCAATATTTAAGCCAAATCGCGATGCGCGTTTGCGATCGATTTGAACGTCAACGTAGCGACCACCAGCAACCCGCTCTGAATACACCGACGCCGTTCCATCAACATCTTCAAGTACGCGCTCAAGATCCTGACCGATCCGCTCGATCACCTTGAGGTCCGGTCCAGCCACTTTAATGCCGACCGGTGTCTTGATACCGGTTGCCAACATATCGATACGTGTCTTGATCGGCATCACCCAGGCATTGGTCAGCCCGGTGTACTTGACCGCTCGATCGACCCAGAAAGCCTCGGCCACAAAGACCCAGGTCACCAACACGACGGTCGTCAAAGCGACGCCGACGCGCTCGCGTTGGGAGACAAACAAGGCGATCAGCGCTGCGGCCACCAACGGGAGGGTCCAGTTGGCGTCTTTGTAAACG
>JAUHYO010000427.1 GCA_030426325.1 Gammaproteobacteria bacterium
TGCCGTGCTTCCATAATGGCTTCACGAAGATCGTCGTCAAGTGGCAGGCGTTCGATCTCGCTTTGTTTCAGCGTGATGAGTTCCTCGCCCAGTTTCTGCAGCGCCAGGTACTCGCGTTTTATTGCGCTCTTGCTGGGCTTTAATTCGGTCACTGGTTACAGTACTCCACGCGGTCACGCTGTTGGTCAGCGGCGCGAGTCTAACACGCACAAGGATTGTTCCAATAATGTCGGAAATTTCAAAACGGGAGGCGCTCGGGCGGCAGGAGCTTGAAGCCCTGGTCAAGCTGGCGCTCGAGGAAGCAGAGCGTCTCGGCGTTGATCAGGCCGAAGTTGCAGCCAGCCAGGATACGGGACTGTCTGCTACGGCGCGACTGGGCGATATCGAGAACCTGGAGTTCACCAATGATCGTGGCATCGGCATTACCGTCTACAAGAACGCTTGCAAGGGCAATGCGAGCACGTCTGACATTTCGCCGGGTGCGATTCGTGAAGCCGTCGCGAAAGCCTGTTCATTCGCCAAACTGACCGCCAGCGATCCCTATTCCGGACTGGCCGATGCGGAGCGTATGGCGACGGATCATATTGACCTGGACCTTGACCACCCGTGGGACCTCGATGTGAACGAGGCGATCGCGCTGGCGATCCGTTCCGAACAGGCAGCACTGTCGCATGACAAACGAATCAGCAATTCCGAGGGCGGCACCGTTTCGACTCACCGCAGCTCGCGTGCCTACGGCAATTCGCACGGGTTTATCGGCAGCCACACGCGGACCAGCCACAGCATCACCTGCGTGGTGCTGGCCGAGGCCAACGGTGCGATGGAGCGCGATTATCACTATACGTCCTCACGCGTGCCGGAAAATCTCGAGGACGCTGAATCTGTCGGTATTCGCGCGGCCGAAAAGACCCTACTGCGACTGAACGCACGCAAAATAAAAACGACGACGGCCCCGGTATTGTTCGTGCCGGAACTTGCGCGTGGCTTTATTGGCCACGCGATCGGCGCAATCTCGGGCGGTGCCCAGTACCGGCGTTCGTCTTTCCTCCTTGACGCAATTGGTGAGCAAGTGTTCCCCGAGTGGCTGGATGTGCAAGAGCGCCCGCATATCCCGCAAGGCATGGCGAGTCGTGCTTACGATAGCGAGGGCGTCGCAACCTATGACCGCGACGTGTTCAAGGACGGCGTGCTGCAGGGATACCTGTTGAGCAGTTATTCAGCGCGCAGGCTGGGCCTGGAAACAACCGGCAATGCCGGCGGTGCACAGAACATGATCGTGCCGGGCCGTGAAATCGACCTGGATGGCCTGATGCGGGAGATGGGGACGGGGTTCATCGTCGAAGAGTTAATCGGCCAGGGTGTAAACCCGGTTACGGGCGACTATTCGCGGGGTGCCGTCGGGCACTGGGTGGAAAACGGCGAAGTCCAGTATGCGGTTCATGAAGTGACTATCGCTGGCAACCTGAAAGACCTGTACCAACGAATTGCAGCAATCGGCAACGACCAGGACCCGCGCAGCAGCCTGTTGGTCGGGTCGCTCCTGGTTGAAGAAATGACGATCGCCGGCGCGTAATTGCTGCGCGGCTACCGGTCTGCCTCATCCAGAAGGTCGGACAGGGTTTTCTTGCTCATGATTTTGCTCACGGCTTCGTCGATGTTCGTTCCGAGTTTTTCGATCGGCCCGTCCCATCGCGGCACCTGATGTGAGCCGGTTTCACCGTCCAGGCGAACAACTTCCAGGATGTTCTCCAGACTGATTCGTGTCATCTCCCGGCCAGGGAGCAGCTCTTCACGTTCGTTGGTGGTTAAAATTCCCGCGGTCTCAAGTCCGCTGGTGATCGGCACGAGTGCGATTGACGGAATTCTGAGCGCGCGACTCAGGCTTTCGAGATTGACGCCAAGCACCGGTTTGCGGAATTCCTTTCCGACCAGGAACATGACATTCAGCGCGATACGTTCCCGCATTGCGTTTGACAGTCGCGGCTCGCGACGACCCATTTTCAGGTAGGCCGGATTCTGGAAGTAAAATGCGATCTGCGCGCCGAT
>JAUHYO010000101.1 GCA_030426325.1 Gammaproteobacteria bacterium
CAGTCGCTTGACGCCGTATCTGTTGCCGTTCGGGCGCCGCTCGATGTTTCGCAACGCACAGCATTTGTGGCAGCACTTGAAAATCTGGAAGTCGAACCAGGCGAGGTTCAGGCGCGGGTTATCGTGAATTCGCGGACGGGCACCGTCGTAATCGGATCCAATGTCCGGGTAACACCGGCTGCCGTGTCACATGGCTCACTGGTGGTAACGATCAGCGAACGACCGTTCGTTAGCCAGCCGGTCGCGCCGTTTAGCAACGCGGGGGAGACTGTGGCACTGCCGGTGTCGGACGTTTCCGTCACGCAGGAAGATTCCCGGATGTTCCTGTTCGAACCCGGCACCAGTCTCGACGAGATCGTGCAGGCTGTTAACCGGGTGGGCGCCGCGCCCGGAGATCTTGTAGCCATTCTTGAAGCACTTAAACAGGCAGGCGCACTGCGCGCCGAACTGGTCGTTATCTAGGTTGCGATCCAGGCCATGACTTCAACTATCACTGATTTCACGCAATACACGCATTTGCGTAAAGCGGCCGGCGAAAATGACCCGGCAGCGCTTCGTGAAGTCGCGAACCAGTTCGAAGCCCTGTTCCTGCAAACCATGCTGAAGAGCATGCGCGAGGCATCACTTGGTGATCCGTTGTTCGGCGACAGCGAACAGATGGAAATGTATCAGGGCATGATGGACCAGCAGATGGCGGTTGAGCTGGCAAGCGGGAAGGGCGTTGGCCTGGCCGACATGCTCGTAAGGCAACTCGGCGGGGCGAATGCCGCCAAGTTCGATCCGCCGGAACAGGCGTTCCCGATTTCACGTAGCGCGTCGGTCAAGTCCCCCGCTGCAACGCCTGAGTGGTCGGATCCCGCATCATTTGCGCGCGATATCTGGCCGCACGCTGAACGTACGGCTAAAGAATTGAACGTTCCGGCCGAAGCAATAGTAGCGCAGGCGGCTCTGGAGACCGGCTGGGGCAAACATGTAATGCCAACTCAAGACGGGTCGACAAGCTTTAACCTGTTCGGGATCAAGAGTGGTGCCGGGTGGACCGGTGACCAGGTTGTCCGCAATACGCTGGAATTCGAGAACGGTGTTCCCCGACAGGAGAAGGCGAAGTTTCGGTCCTATGAGAATGTGGCCGCGGCATTCAATGACTACCGCGACTTCATTGCCGGCAATCCACGTTACAGCGATGTTCAGAACCAGGGTACTGACGCGGCGGGTTTTGCCCGGGCGCTGCAGGAAAGCGGCTATGCAACCGATCCGGACTACGCCGAAAAAATTAACAGGGTGATGGAAGGGCCGACAATGCGTCGTGTCCTGACTGAACTAAAGGCAGGTAGCTAGAATGCCAGGAATACTGAACACCAGCTTGAGCGGCATGCTTGCATTCCAGCGAGCGCTGGATGTCACCAGCCACAATATCGCGAACGCGAATACGCCGGGCTACAGTCGACAGGTGGCGCACTTTACTGCACGTCCCGGTACCGGCAGCGGCGTCGGCTACATCGGCTCGGGTACCCAGATTGCGTCGATCGAACGCATGTACGACGCGATGCAAACCGAGCAATTGCGTACCACGACGACGGGTTACGCCCGATTCAACACCTTGAATAACCTGGCGGGCCGCATGGATGTATTGCTTGCGGATCCCGATACCGGTTTGAATACGAGCCTGCAAAGCTATTTCGGTTCAATGCAGGATCTGGCGAATGATCCCTCGTCGATTCCGGCGCGACAGGCCGTCATTGGTGAGGCACAGGGCCTGGCCGCCAAGTTCCAGTCGCTTGACGATCGCCTGAGCGAACTCGAAAACGAAGTGAACAGCAGGCTCGAATTGTCGGTCGCCGATATCAATCGACTTGCGTCGTCCATCGCCGAGGTGAACGAGAAAATCTCACTCGCCAATGGCACGGGCAATTCACCAAACGATTTGCTGGATCAACGTGACAACCTGGTTCTGCAGCTGTCAGCACAGGTTGCCGTAACGACCAATATCCAGGATGACGGCACGATGAGTGTCTTTATCGGCGCTGGACAGTCGTTGGTACTCGGCGGCGAGGCCCGTCGGCTGGGAATCGGCGGCACCGAATTCGATATGACGCGAAAGACGGTCACCTACCAGGGCACATCCGGCAGTACACCGCTGGATACCGCGTCGACCGGCGGCAATCTTGGTGGTTTGCTCGATTTTCGCAGTCGAATTCTGGATCCGGCACGGCAATCCCTTGGACAAACGGCGATCGCTTTTGCCTCCAGCATGAATGAGCAGCACGGATCCGGAATGGATCTACGTGGCAACCTCGGTACCGACCTTTTCAGTGTCGCTCCACCGCAGGTCCTGCCATCGTCGGGGAATACCGGCAGTGGAACTGTTGCCGCGAGCATTAGCGATCTCGGCGCATTGACCGGCGTCAATTACGTACTGGAATATGACGGCAGCGCCTACAGCATGCGACGTACCGATACCAATACCGTTGTTCCAATGACGGGTACCGGCACGGCCGGTGATCCGCTCGTTGCCGACGGAATCAGCATCGTCGTGTCCGGCACACCGGCCGCTGGCGATCGCCAACTTCTGCGCCCGAGTCACAATGCCGCGGGGTCACTCAAGAGCATCGTGACGGATCCGCGCGCGATAGCGCTGGCAGCACCGACCCGAAGTTCGGCATCTTTCGCCAACACCGGCAGTGCGAATATCAGTTCGACATCGGTCGTTGATGCAACCGACCCCGGATTGCTTGGCAGCGCACTGATCGAATTTACCAGCCCGACGACCTATAGCATCAACGGTGCCGGCAGTTTCGCGTATTCGGACGGTACGCCGATCGTGGTGAATGGCAGTTCGGTAACAATAAGCGGCGCGCCGGCAGTGGGTGACCAGTTCACGATTGAAGCCAACTACGGTGCGGCCGGCGACAACGCCAATGGCCTGCTGATGGCCGGTGTGCAATCGGTAGGCATACTCGACGGTGGCACCATCAGTATTAATGAGAATTACGGTCGCCTTGTATCCGAAGTCGGCTCCACCACGCACCAGATTCAATCGAACCTTGAAGCACAAGGCGTGGTTCTGAAAAACGCAGAAGATGCAGTTTTGTCCAAGTCGGCCGTTAACCTTGATGAGGAGGCCGCCAACCTGATCAAGTACCAGCAGGCATACCAGGCGGTTGCACAGGTCGTTAGCGTTGCCAGCACCCTGTTTGACAGCTTGCTGAACGCGACCAGGAGATAGCATGAGAGTTTCGACGCGCGGCTCGTACCTGCAGGGCCTGAGCATGATGCAGAAATTGCAGTCGTCGCTGGATCATACGCAGCGGCAGATTTCGAGTGGGCGCCGGATATTGACGCCGTCCGACGACCCGATTGCGTCCTCGCGTGCACTGGAAATGCGTGAGGCCATCGGTCGACTGACACAATTTGATCGCAACGCCGGTATCGCGGCGAATCGCCTGTCGCAGGAGGAAGCCGCCCTCAATTCCGTGAATAATGTGCTGCAACGGGTGCGTGAGCTTGCGCTGCAGGCAAACAACGCCACGCAGAGCAACGAAACCCGGCAACTGATCGGTGTGGAGCTCAGGCAGCAGCTCGACCAGCTTGTGCAACTCGCCAACCAGAAAGACGGCAATGGCAATTACCTGTTTTCCGGCAACCATACGGACACACAGCCTGTTTCGCGGAGCGGTTCAAACTTCACCTACAACGGTGACCAGGGACAGCGCCTGATACAGATCGGCGAGGGCCGCCAGGTGGCCGATGGCGATTCGGGCGCCGCGGTATTTTTCACGATACCTGACGGCAACGGCACGTTCAGCCTCGCCAACAGCGGGGCGAATACCGGGACGGGCGTCATTGGCGCGAGTAGCCTGACGGACCCGACAGCCTGGACGCCTGACCAGTACACGATTCGCTTCATCGATGCCGATAATTACGAAGTGCTGGATTCGTCTGCAGCCGTCATTTCCACCGGCACCTTTGAGCCGGGCGGCACCATTGCCTTCTACGGCGCTGAATTTTCGCTCAACGGTGTGCCACAGGGCGGCGACGAGTTTTATCTGGCACCCAGCCGAAAACAGGATATGTTCGCAACCGTCAACCAGATCATTGCAGCGGTTGAGCTCGGCGTATCGAACGACCCGATGCGTGCTGCGCAAAGCAACGGCATCAATATGGGACTCCTGAATCTCGACCAGGCAATCGGCAATATTCTCGATGTCCGCACGCAGGTCGGATCCCGGCTCTCATCAATCGAGAGCCAGCTCGACAATAACGGTGCATTCGCCTTGTCGTACCAGGAAACGCTCGCAAGTATCGAGGATCTCGATTATGCCGAAGCCATTTCTCGGCTCAGCCTTGAATCGACAACGCTCGAGGCCGCGCAGCAGTCCTTTATTCGCACGCAATCACTGTCGTTGTTCAATTATTTCTAGTGGTTTCCGTCAATCGCACTGAATTTTAGTGCGATGCGTCACAAGTTTTGACATCGCCGTTAAAGTTCGGCGAACCGCTGCCGGTGCCCGCTCGGGAAAATCCAGCGCCTCGCTCCAACAATCCTAAAGTTCTGTCTGACCCGACCGATAACCTACTCGAACGGTGGTCTTGAATGGATTTCGTGGCCGTAAATGACTTCCGGCAGCTTTAGCAGACCGGACTTTTTGATTAACAGGAGTTTTAAAATGGCACAGACGATTAATACCAACGTTGCATCGCTCAATGCGCAACGTAATTTGAATCGTTCGCAAGGTTTGCTAAACCAGTCTTTGGAACGGCTGTCTACTGGCCTGCGAATTAACAGTGCGAAGGACGACGCGGCAGGACTTGCGATTTCCGAGCGCTTCACGACACAGATCCGCGGCATCGACCAGGCAGTCCGAAACGCAAGTGACGGTATCTCGCTGGCGCAGACCGCAGAAAGTGCACTCGGCGAGCTCACCAACAACTTGCAGCGTATTCGTGAGTTGGCGGTACAGTCTGCCAACGCGACGAACTCCGGTTCTGACCGTGCTGCATTGAACGCAGAAGTACAGCAGCGCATTGCTGAGGTTGAGCGTATTGCCAGCCAGACCTCTTTCAACGGCCGAAAGGTTCTTGATGGTACGTTCGGTAGCGCACAGTTCCAGGTGGGCGCTAACGTCGGTGAGACGATTTCTGTCAACCTGACCACAGGTATGCGTTCCAGCCAGATCGGACAGATTGCGAGTGCAGTCGGCACGGCAGTCACAGCCAACGCCCTGACGGACAACGGCCTGACGATCGCAGTTGGAACCGGTTTAGCAGTTAGTGTCGGTGCATCGGTTGCCGGTTCGCTGAACGGCCAGGAAGCAGACAGTGCCTACTCGAAGGTTCGTGCGATCAATGACGCCGGTGTTGCAGGTTTGACCGCAACGGCGAATAACTCGCACACGGGAACATTCAGCACGGTCGCATCAGCCGCCGCAACAAGTACCTACAACCTGACGATCAATGGCACCGCAATTTTCAGCGGTAGCGACAATATCGCCGCTGGTGGGTCTTTGACCGCGTCTGACGTTGCTGCGCAGGTAAACCTGTTCTCATCCCAGACGGGTGTATCAGCATCAGTTAGTGGTACTGACCTGACGTTCACCTCGGTTGATGGTCGAAACACCGACATCACCGAAGTGCTGACCCAGGGAACGGGTGCAACGTTGTCAGGTACGGGTATTGCGACAGCCTCGGAAGGCGTTGTTCGTGGCACGATCACCATGTCTGCCTCTGACAACATCACGATGACCGGCCAGTTCGCCGACATCGGTCAGGCTGCAACGATCGCCAAGGACTCCGGCACACTGGACGGCGTTGATGTACTGAGCGTTGCCAATTCTGAAGCGGCCATGAGCCGTATCGATTCTGCACTTACCGTTGTTAGCGACCTTCGCTCAAGCTTCGGTGCCATCCAGAACCGCTTCGAATCAACCATTGCAAACCTGCAAGCGGTATCCGAGAACCTGTCTGCTTCGCGCAGCCGGATCCAGGATGCTGACTTCGCGGCAGAAACAGCGGCTCTGACAAAAGCACAGATCCTGCAACAGGCCGGCGTAGCCGTACTGTCACAGGCAAATGCTCAGCCTCAGCTTGCCTTGAGTCTGCTGCAGTAGGCGATGAGATAAACCCCCGACGGGAGGCGGCAGGGATGCTGCCTCCCAATGGGATCAAAGGTTAAAGGGGAATTTGCATGTCTTCTCAGGACATTAATCAAGTCTCCGCACGAACGGGTTCGTATGCGGTACTGCGTCCCGCGCCATTAAGGGCACAGGACGGCAACGGCGAGGAGAAAAGCGGCAATAAATTGCCGGCGCCGTCGAAACCGGACCTTGAAGGTCTTGCACACCAGCTGAATATTGCCAGTCAGACGATTGGTCGCGACTTGCGATTCAGGGTGGATATGGAAAGCGGCCATTCAGTGATTCAGGTGCTGGATCGCGAAACTGGCGAGATTATCCGGCAAATTCCGCCCGAAAACGCCAAAACCTATGTCTCTGAACTGGGCGAGGTGGCCTTACGGCTTTACGACAGCCAGGTGTAGTGGATTGAACACACGGCGGTGCGAGGAAAGCTGGCATGGATCTTGTAACTCAGGAACCAGTAGAACCTCAATGTAGGCAAATCGAGACTGAGCTATGGCAAGTATTATTTCATCGGGAATCGGGTCCGGCCTGGATATTGGCGGAATCGTACAGCAGCTGGTCGCTGCGGAGGGTCAACCCTTGGATACCAGGCTCACGCTGAAGGAAAGCAAGGCGCAGGCGAAGTTGTCGGCCTTTGGAAGTCTGAAATCCTCGTTGTCCGGCGTCCGCGACAAACTGGAGGCGATGAAAACGCCTGAAAAGTTCCTGGTGCGCAAAGCGACGTCCAGCAACGAAGACGTGTTTAGCGTCACTGCCGATACGAATGCCGTACCGGCACAGTACTCTATTGAAGTCGTGCAAACGGCAACCTCACAGAAATTGACCTCCGGTGCATTTACTGGCGCCGATGCGGTCGTCGGCGTTGGCACACTGACCATTGATGTCGGTGCCTCACGAATGATTCTCAATATATCGACCGAGAACAACACGCTCGCGGGTATTCGTGATGCAATTAATTCGTCGACCAGCAACCCGGGCGTTTCGGCAACTGTCGTCAACGCCGACAGCGGCAGCTATCTGATTCTCACGGCTGACGGAACCGGGGCCGAGAACACGCTTACGGTCACTCAGGCAGGTGGCGACGGCGGTCTGGCCGCGCTCGAATACGATCCGGCGAACAGCCTGGTTTCGATGACGGAATCGATTCCCGCGCAGGATGCATTAATACGTATCGACGGCCTCGACGTAATGAGCTCGAGCAATACCATCACCGGTGCCGTAGAGGGCGTGACTATTTCGATCTTCGGCGATACTGGTGGCAGTAGCGAATCACTGCTGGTTTCGAATGACACCAGCGCGACCAAGACATTGGTCGAAGAATTTGTGTCAGCCTACAACGACATGATCACGACCATTGATTCGCTAACGGCTTACAGTGCAGAAAACGAACAGGCTGCACCCTTGCTCGGCGATTCGACGATACGCGGAATTCGCGACCAGATTCGACGCGAGATGAGCACGGCGGTCAATGACCTCGATGCCACGTTTTCAACATTGAGCGAAGTCGGCATCGAACTGCAGCTCGATGGCAAACTGTCCGTCAACGAGACGCGCCTGGGCGAGGTGCTGGCTGATGACTTCGTCAAATTCGGACAATTATTTTCAACAACAGACGGTTTTGCGACCCGTTTGTACGATCTGACCGACGGCTTTCTGCAGTCCGACGGAATTATCGAATCACGGACACAGGGGCTGACAGCACAGATCGATGGCATCACCGACGATCGTGAAGCGCTTAACGATCGCCTGCTGGCACTCGAGACACGACTTCTCAGGCAATTCAATGCGCTCGATTCGCTGCTCGCACAACTGTCGACGACGAGCAATTTCTTGTCCCAGCAACTGGCTAACCTCCCCGGCGCAACGCGAAGTAGCGGCGGATAAATACACAAGGATAGGTAATGTATACAACGAGCGGTAATGAAGCTTTACGAGAATACAGGCAGATTGGCACGACAAGCACCGTTGGTGAGTCGTCGCCTCACCGGCTGATCCAGATGATGATGGAGCATGCGTTGAGTCGCATCAACTTTGCTCGTGGTCACATGGAACGCCAGGAAGTTGAACGCAAGGGCAAAGCGATTGGCGATGCGATCAGTGTCATCAATGGATTGCAGGTGAGCCTCAATCACAAAGCAAACAAACGCATGTCCGAAAATTTTGACGCCTTGTATGCGTACATGATGCGTCGCCTGTTACAGGCCAACCTGGAAGATGATCTGTCGATTCTCGATGAAGTCTACGGCTTGATGCATGAACTCAAGGAAGCCTGGGACGCTATCGCCGATGACCCCGAGGTCATCGCCGCGACCGGAGCGAGCGTCGGAGACAGTTGATCAAACCGGAACGACATGGATTCATTGACGATACGTCAGGAGGACAAATCATGGCTGCAAATCAAGCATCGGTAAATGCACGCCCGGCCGATCTGGCGATGGACATTGTCGCGCGGATGGAGGCCATGGCGGACAGCGGCGAATGGAGTCGTATCGAGCAATTGGCGGCACGACTGCGAAGCGTCCTGCTGGATATTCCCGAAAATGAACGGCAGGCGGTGATCGTCAGTATTAGCCATTGCCTCGAGCGACTGCAGGTCAAGGTCCTGGTGTCCCGTGGTGAGGTAGCCGAAAAATTGTCGGATATTCGCCGCGGTCAGGCCGCGACCCGCGCTTATGGCCAACCCGAACGCCGTGGGCCGGACTCCCCGTTACGTTAAATTAAGTCTCTATTTGTGATATTGGTCACAAATCCGGTCGTTTTGACGGTTTATGCTGCACTCAGTCGAATGATACGACGCAAGGGCGAGGGCAGGCATGAGCGAGAACAAGGCAACGCATGGTCAGGTATTGATACTGGATACGAATGACCGTCGTGCAGCGGAATTCAGCCGCTGCCTTAAGTTTCTCAACTACGAACCTGTGGTCGCCGGTCAGGACCGCGATCTCGATTCCCTCAACACCGGTGATGAAATTGCCATCGTCGTGGGTGCACTTGGCAATACGAGCAAATTCGCTGACGCGGCCTGCGACTATCGCCTGAAGCACGATACAGTGCCGATGCTTTGCTTCCCGGACGCAATCCAGTCCCGGCCGGAGCTGGCAGACGGCCCTAGCTGGGCGCTTGGTCTGCCGCTTCGACGCTCACAATTGCTACGTCTGCTGCAGCGCGCTGAACGCTACCAGGGCAATAATCGTCGACAGCGCCTGACCGGAAGCTCGCCGTCCATCCGCGGCGTGCGGCAACTTATCGAACAGGTGGCGGACTTCGACACGAATGTCCTCATCACCGGACAGTCAGGTACCGGCAAGGAGCTGGTGGCACGAACCATTCACGAACTGTCCGATCGTGCGGACAAGCCGTTCGTCCCTCTCAACTGCGGCGCAATTCCTCCGGACTTGCTGGAAAGCGAGTTGTTTGGTCACGAGAAGGGCGCATTTACAGGTGCAATCGCCTCGCGTACCGGTCGTTTTGAGCTGGCCGAAGGCGGCACGCTGTTTCTCGATGAAATCGGTGACATGAGTTTGCCAATGCAGGTCAAATTGTTGCGCGTGTTGCAGGAACGCACGTTCGAGCGCGTTGGCAGCGGCAAAACCCAGAAATGCAATGTTCGCATCGTCGCGGCGACCCACCGCGATCTTCCCAAAGCGGTTGCCGATGGCGAGTTTCGGGAAGATCTCTTCTACCGTTTGAATGTTTTCCCGATCGAGATGCCGCCGTTGTACAAGCGGGTTTCGGATTTGCCGCAGTTGTTAAACGAACTCTTCATTTCGCATGATGCGGAGGCTGGCACCGACCTTCGGGTTACGCCTGCCGCAGTTAACGTGCTTGCCAACTACCCGTGGCCAGGCAATATT
>JAUHYO010000102.1 GCA_030426325.1 Gammaproteobacteria bacterium
AAGGCTGTCGTGTCTTTTTTACTATTGATGCAGGACCCCAGGTGAAGGCCGTGTGTCATGAACAAGACTTGGCGGCCGTTCGGGATGCATTGTCGGCGACCCAGGGTGTTCAGGAAATCATGACGACAGGTCTCGGGCCGGCCGCGCAACTGGTCGGGACCTCGTGAAACAGACGGCAACGGCGAGCGCGCCCGGCAAAGTCATTCTGTCGGGCGAGTACGCAGTGCTCGACGGAGCGCCGGCAGTTTGCATGGCGGTCGACCGGCGCGCACAGGCGATGGTGTCGCGAACGACGGCTGATACCAGCAAGATTACGGCACCGGGCTTTACTGACACCGTCGGCCGGTTCAAGTCATCGCCGGGTGGAATCGAATGGATTGCCGGCGAACAGGTTTTCAAAGTAGTCGATGCAGCATGGCGGGCAAGCGACGAGTGGCCGGATTCATCTCTCGATATCACTCTGGATACCCGCCAGTTCATTGACGCCGGGACTGGCACCAAGATTGGGCTCGGTTCCAGCGCCGCATTAACCGCGGCACTGTGCGCGGCACTTGCGGAATCTCTGGATATCAGTGTTGTTGCCCATGACACGCATCGAACACTGCAAGGTAATCGCGGAAGCGGCGTCGATGTCGCCTGCAGCCTTCACGGAGGACTGATCCACTACCGCATGCAGGGTGCCGTCGCCAAAGGTATGCCATGGCCGAAAGACCTGCATTTCCGTGTGATCTGGACCGGCGTTGCGGCGAGCACGGCTGACAAAATTGGCTTGCTGGCATCAAGTGCACCCGCTGCCTCGCGTACTCGGCTGGCATTGGCGGCCGAGTCGATTGCATCGGCGTGGGAGAAAGGTGACTCAGGTGTGATCATCGAGCACTGTGCACATTATGTAGAACAACTTAAGGCTTTCGGAGTTGACCACCGGCTGGGCATATTCGATGCTGGCCACGACAGGCTCCTGGCCGCAGCGCATGATGCCGGCCTTGTCTACAAACCTTGCGGCGCCGGCGGTGGCGATATTGGAATTGTTCTGGGTACCAATCCAGCCGAACTCGATCGGTTCGTCGCGCGCCTGCCGACGAATTTTTCTTTGGTCCGGTGCGAACTGGATGCCGCCGGAACAAGAATTGAAGAGCTAAGGGCCCGATGAAAAAAACAGAAAAATCCCGGCTCGCAGGCTTTCACAACCTGAGTGTCAGCGAACGCATCGCCGAACTGGAAGAACGCGGCTACCTGACAGCGGACGATGCGCGATTGTTGACGAGCGGTCAGCAAGTTCTGTCCGTGGCGACAGCCGACAAGATGATTGAAAATGTTGTTGGCGTTTTTGGACTGCCATTGGCCATCGCGCCAAACTTTATTGTCAATGACCGCGAATACATAGTGCCGCTGGTGGTTGAAGAGCCATCAATTGTCGCCGCCCTCAGCAGCGCCGCAGTTCTCGCAAGACGCAGCGGCGGCTTCAGCGTGAGCTGCAACGAGTCATTGCTGGCAGGCCAGATACACGTGCTTGGCATTTCCAACACCGAGGCCGCGATTGCCGCGCTTGCGGCGGCAAAAGAAGAATTGCTGGCATTGGGGAACGCCGTGCACCCGAGGTTGGTGGAACGTGGTGGTGGCGTGCGAGACATCGAAGTTCGTTCGCTGGTACTTGACGACGGCGCGCCATTCATTGTCCTGCATGTGCTGGCGGATACCTGCGACGCGATGGGCGCGAACCTTGTGAATACCATTTGTGAAGCGATCGCACCGGCCGTTGTCGAGACATGTGGTGGCGACGTGGCACTCCGAATCCTGTCGAACCTGACGGATCGGTCTGTTGCCGTCGCGTCGGTACGCTATCCGACCAGCGTCCTGAAGTCTGCCGGGATGAGTGGCGACGAGGTGCGCGACCGCATCGTCAATGCCAATGCAATTGCGATGGCAGATTCGCACCGGGCAGCAACGCACAACAAGGGTGTAATGAACGGGATTGATGCTGTGGCGATTGCGACCGGAAATGACTGGCGTGCGCTGGAGGCAGCGGCTCATGCATACGCTTCGCGCCAGGGGCGTTATTCGGCGCTGACCCGATGGTCGGTCGCTGCCAATGGCGATCTGCAAGGTGAGCTCGCCATACCGATAAAAGTCGGAATCGTCGGTGGCACGCTGGCTTCGAACAGGGCAGCACAGCTTGGGCTGGCACTCAGCGGTGTTCGTTCCGCGAAGGAACTCGCGGAATTAATGGCGGCTGTCGGTCTCGCGCAGAATTTTTCGGCGCTTCGTGCCCTGGTGACAAGCGGCATCCAGGAAGGCCACATGAGGATGCATGCTCGCAGCGTCGCGAGTTCGGCGGGTGCCACGGCCGAACAATTGAGAGAGGTTATCGACAGGATGCTCGCGAGTGGCGAGGTGAAAGACTGGAAAGCGGCCGAAATCCTGGCCGAAATGAAACCCCGTCCGGCAAGCCAGGATGCGGTCTCCGCTTCCGCAGCGGGCAAGCTGATCCTGTTTGGCGAACATGCTGTCGTTTATGGCCGGCATGCGCTGGCACTGCCGATACCGGGTGCAGTGAAGGCATCAGTTGCGGCAATCGATGGTCAATCTGAGCTGATTATTCCGGAATGGGGACTGCGGATTGGCGTGGATCACAGTAGCCGCGACGGTGCGGTGGCAGCTCTGAACCTGATTCTCGAGAAGATGAACCTGGCGGATGCCGGCTTCACGGTTACAGTGTCATCCATTCTGCCGCGAGGCATGGGTCTGGGTTCGTCGGCGGCCATTGCTATTGCAATTATTCGAGCGCTCGCGAGACATCAGCGACTCGATCTCACTGACCATGACGTCAATGCGATTGCATTCGAGTGTGAAAAACTGGCTCATGGTACGCCGTCAGGTATCGACAACAGCGTTTGCTGTTACGGAAAACCCATGCTGTTTCGAAACACCGAGTCACTGAGTCTTAAAGAAGTGCAAACAGAAGCACGATTGCCGATTGTTATCGGATTTTCCGGTGCGCCGGGCTCAACGCTGGAACAGGTAGCGGGTGTCAGGCGACGCCGCGACAGAAATCAGCAGCGGTACGATGCAATTTTCGACCAGATCGATGCCCTGAGCATCGATGGCGCACATGCCCTGGCCAACCGACAATATGGGGAACTGGGCACAATGATGAATGTGTGCCACGGCCTTCTTAACGCCCTCCAGGTGTCGACGCCGGATCTCGAGAACATGGTCGACATTGCCCGCCGAGCAGGCGCGACCGGTGCGAAACTAACCGGTGCCGGTGGTGGCGGGTCTATTGTTGCGCTGTGCCCTGGCGTCGAAGAGCCGGTTCGCACGGCATTGCACAGCGCGGGCTACAACACGTTACAGATGAATTGCGGGGAGCAATAGATTGAATGAACTTCATCGGGTCGTATCCTCAGAGTGTGAGGAGCTGATCCTGGTCGATGCGGACGATAATGAAATCGACTACCGCTCGAAAGCCGATTGTCACGACGGGGACGGCATTTTGCACCGCGCGTTTTCGCTATTCCTGTTTGATGACAGTGGTCGATTGCTGCTGCAGCAACGCAGTTCCGCCAAGAGACTCTGGCCGGGGTACTGGTCAAACAGCTGCTGCAGCCACCCGCGCCGGGGCGAGTCGCTGGATGTCGCAACTATGCGTCGCCTCAGCGACGAATTGAACATTACGGCCAGGCTGGAGCACATCTACCAGTTTTGCTACCAGGCGAGTTTCGGCGAGGCAGGATCCGAGAACGAGCTATGCCACGTTTACCTGGGCAAGGTTGACGGCGAGGTACGGCCCAATGAAAGCGAAATCGAGAGTATTCGCTTTATACGGCGTGACGAACTGGACATCGAACTGGACGCGTTCCCACAACGCTTCACACCCTGGTTCAAGCAGGAATGGGTAAGCCTGAAAAAGGATTACGGCGACGCACTGGCGCGCTACGCAATATAGCGATAGTACTCAATGCCGAGGTCGGCAAAGTGGCGATCATCGCTCTGGCCAACGCGATCAATAACAAACTCGTTGCTTGCGACATAGTCGAGATCTTTGACCCGCCGACCGTCATGCAGCGCCTCGTACTGCTGTTGATTAAGGTCCAGTGTCAATTCCATCGCATCCGCAAATCGAATTTTCGCAGCGGCTTCGCGCCAGTTGTCGGCCATAAAGAATGGAATGACTTCGGCGGCGTCGCCGCTGCCGTAGCCGAGCGTCAAAACCTCTTCGCCAGCGGCCAGGGAATTCTCTTCCAGCGCCTGCTCAAAGCCTGCCGCCATCCAGGCGGGCAGCGCAGCCGTGTACAGGTTGCCGAGGTCCAGCATCGTATCGCTGCCAAGCCGGAGTTTGTCGAGGATTTCTTTTCGGAAAAGGCGGGATGCGCGAAATACCCGAAGAACCGCCATGGCCATCGGGTAGGCTTCGTAGGACAGCTGCTCGGGATTGGCCAGTGCAGACACTTCCGGCTTGCTGGTCATCTCGGTCATCAGTGCCTGTACGTCGACGCCCGCCTGGTAACAATACGATGCGAGTTCAGCCCGGTCCTCGGACTTGCCCTTGCCGAGTGCAAACAGATACGACACGGCCCAACCGGTCTCCGGCATGCGCCGGTACGGGCGATGCAAAAACAGGGTGCGCAGCGATCGCAGATGGTCAATGGCATTCAGCTTGCGCTTTTCGTACATGTCATTCAGCGCATGCAGTGTTTCGTCGACGTAGCACGTCGTTGAGTACTTGCCGTTGAAGACCGGGAAGTCCTGGACCTGGTGCGTTTCAGAACGATCCTGGCCACAGAAACGGGCCATCGGTTTTCGAAAGTCCATCACCCGGTAGTCCGATGCGGACCCTGAGGCGATCAAGTCGACGATAGCGAGCTTCGGGTTCTCCTCGAGCAGCATGGCGACCGCGCCCGCCCCTTGCGTCGGTTCGCCGGAACTCCCCCGCGCATACTCGGCGATATCGGCACAGACGACAATCGCCTGACTGCCGGCACCATCGAGCGCCAGGTGCCGGATGGCGCCCTTCATGCCGTAAACGCCGCCCAGGCAGGCGTGCTTGAACTCGGGCACTTCACAGCTGCGCGATATGGGTGCTTTGCCACGTGCAACCAGTGCCTTGTCCACCATCCCTTTGACGATGATCGCGCCAGCGGAATTGTCGGTGCTGGATTCGGTGCCCAGACCCAGGAACTTGACGCGTCGGGGATCGACGTCGTACTGGTCAATCAGGCGGATGACGGCATTTGCCGCCATCGTGTACACGCTGTGATTGGGACCGCGCACCCGAAAACTGCGCCCGACGACCTCGCGAATCTTCGGCCACTGATTGTCCGTCCATTCGCACCAATCTTCGAGCCAAACTCGATAGGGCGGGACGTAGGCGGCGAGGCCGCTGATTCCGATGGGTCTGATGTGGTTGGGTTCAGTCATATAGATCAGGTGCAGAGCTTAGCCCGGCGATTTTAGAGGCCGCAGGCGTTTGGCTCAACTACTTAATTATTCCCGGCTTTATTCGACGGTAATACGGATGACGTCGGATGCCACTGGTGGTTCATGCGGGATATGCAAATAGTCGCCGAGGAGCAGTTGCAGCGTGTGCTCACCCGGTTCCAGGTCAATTTCAGTTGAGGTGCTGCCATCACCGAAGTGAATGTGGTTTGCATCTGCCGGTATGGGCAAATCGAGTGCTGGCAAGCCGGTATCGATCAACAGGTGGTGGTGGCCGGAATGCGCCTGCATGTCGCCTGCCTTGACAACTGACATGCCTTCGATACCGAAATCGATGCGAATCGGATTGGAAACTGTCGCACCGTCGTTCGGCGTTATGAAAAACACGCGGGCGCCGTCGACCGACGGCGTGCGCTGGAGTCCGGCATTGACCGCCTCGACTGGCGTCTCTTTAACAGTCTTGGCGGCTGCGTCCTCTGCCTGGTCATTGCTGCAGGCAGCTAACATGGCGATAACGCAGGTGTGCAGGAAAATTCGTTGTTTCATCGTGGTCCCTCTGAGAGTCAGGCTGAAAATAAGGTAATGAGCAGCGCGCCAAGTAAGGTGAATGATACGCCGGTCGAATAGGTAACCAGCAGAATCAGGTATTTGAAGATCGTGATCAAGTGCCCCTGGCCATAAACCTTGCGCATCGCCTTGTAGAGATAGACCGGGATATAGAATGAAGCCGCAACAATGACCAGCGTCCCAAGACCGCCGTTGAGGGACAGGCTGGTCAACAGGTTGTTGAACAACACCTGTAAGGTCAGGATCAGGAAAAAGAACGCGTGGAAGTGTACGAAGAAAAGCAGGTGCTCGACAAAATACCGGCGTGAGAGCGGATAAAGGATCTTCAGTACCAGGGCCATCAGGGGCAACAGGACGATGAGCGCGACCGGGATCTTGTCAACAATTGCGTCTTTAAAGCTGTCGATGCCGCGCCTGTTGTTCTTTTCACAAATTTCCTTGACGCGCTCATCGGTGAAGCGCTCCTTGAACCAGTCAGGAAAATCCTCGTCACCACTGATGGACGCTTCACTGCAATCGCCGAAGAATGCGTCGTCTTCGCTATCCCCACCCAGCGTAATATTAATGCCACCCTGCTGATTCTCGAATTCTTCGACCACCTGCGTGTCGATTTTTCCGTCCGCCTCGAGCTCTTTGAGTTTGCGTGCCGCAGCATCCAGCGCCGCCTGCTTTTCCTCGGACTTTTGCCGCTTCGCTTCTTCCTGCGCTGCAACTTCCTCGGCCGTCGGAGGTGGCGCCGGCGCGAAGAAAAGCCCCAGGTCCTTTTGCGGATCAAAGAATACGACGACGAAGAAAACGACGCTGAGTACCAGGTAGGTCCGGAACGGTGGCATGTAGCGCGCACGCCGGCCCTCAAGGTAGTCACGGGTTAATTGCCCCGGGCGAATGAGCAGCGGTATCAGCGTTTTCCAGAGCCGTGAATCCAGCTCAAACAGGTCACCGAATGCCTCTCGCATTAATTGCCAGATGCTGATGAGCCGGCTGCGTGATCGTTGTCCGCAACTGCCGCAATACTGGCCGCGCAGACGGGTTCCGCAGTTCAGGCAGGTCGGGCTGACCCCGGGCGGCAATTCATGCGCATGATCGGGGCGCAGCGTTCGGCTCTGGACGACCACCTGGTCGCCGAACCGGGAAGCGGCTTCAGCGTCGACGTCAGCGAAGAAGCTGTCAAGCAAGCTATCCAGCGCGTTGTCGTCTCTCGCTCGAAACTGGCAGCTCCGGATACGTCGACCGTCGCGATCTTTGCCCGACTCGACAAGACGGGCGTCATCGATACCATCCGTATTCAGGCCAGTTTCGACAATGTCCGCGAGCCAGGTCTCCGCCGGAGCCAGCACTTCGTCATCGATAACGAGGTTTACTTCATAGAGCGGGCCGGTGTAGTTCCTCATTCTGAGACGGCGTTACTCGGCTTGCTTGTTATCTTTTGGGGCGGTTTTCTTGCTGGATTTTGCTGCTTTTTTGCGTGCCTTTTTCTTGGCTGGCGCCCGCGCCCGCGCCGGTGCCGGTTCGCTGGTCGGTGTGCGGCGAAGGTCTTCTGGCGCAAAATCGTCAACGGACAGCAAAGCCAATACTTTCTCATGGTAGGCGCGCATGTTGCGCGCTTCCGCCTTGCTGATGACCTGCGCTTTTTCGGCTTCCGCAATTTGTTCGCCGAGGTACCCGGATCGCAACAGGCCTTCCTTATGCGCTTGGCGCAGTCGGCGTTCAATCGGTTCATATTCGACCGACAGTATCAGCGCCTCCTGCAGCAAGCCCAGCGGGTTGCCGGGTTCAAGTTTCTTGTAGGCCAGTTGGCTCAATCGCTCGCGCGATTCACCCGGCGTGGTAATCAGTTCCACGACCTTTCGCGAAATGTCGTCCGACGGCGCGGAGTAAGTCCGCCCGCGGGGGAAGATGAAGAAACGCAGCAGGGTCGCGATATAGCGATTCGGGAAATTTCGCAGGAAGGCGTGTAGCGCTTCCTGGGCCTGGTACATCAGTGTCCGTACTGACCATTCAACCAGTGGCAGGTCGGTTGCCCGTCGGCCCTGATTTTCAAAGTGCTTCAGAACGGTCGATGCGAGGTACATTGAACTCAGAATATCCCCGAGCCGGGCGGACAGCAGTTCTCGCTTCTTCAGCGCACCGCCAAGGGTCAACATCGCGAAATCGGAGGCAAGTGCGAACGCGGCGCTGTAACGGTTGATGTTCTGGTAATAGCGACGGGTTGGCGTATTCAACGGAACGCGACTGAACTTCGCATGGGTGAGCGCGAGAAAAAATGAGCGCGCCATGTTGCTGATGGCATAGCCGATATGGCCGAAAAGCGCATCGTCAAATTCGACCAGGCCTCGATCGAGATCGTCGTCGCCGGCCGCCTGCAACTCCCGCAATACAAACGGGTGGCAACGTATCGCCCCCTGCCCATAAATGATGAGGCTACGTGTCAGTATGTTTGCGCCTTCAACCGTAATGGCGATCGGTGTCGCCATGTAACCGCGGCCAAGGTAATTCTTAGGTCCCATCATGATGGCCTTGCCACCGTGAACGTCCATGGCGTCGTTGGCCACCTTGCGACCCAGCTCGGTGCAATGGTATTTCAAAATCGCCGACGGGACGGCCGGCTTTTCGCCCTGGTCGATCGCACCTGCGGTAACCGAGACGGCGGCGTTCATAATGTAGGTGTGGCCGGCAATGCGCGTGAGTGCCTCGCCTACGCCTTCGAAGTTCGCAATGGATGTGTTGAATTGCTTGCGCAGGACCGCATAGGCGCCACTGGCGTAACTCGCCGACTGCCCACCGCCTGACGCCGTCGATGGCAGGGTAATTGCTCGCCCGACGGACAGGAGTTCAACCAGCATTTTCCAGCCCTTGCCGGCCATTTCCGGGCCGCCAATAATGTAGTCAAGCGGGACAAAAACGTCCTTGCCGGACGTCGGACCGTTCTGAAACGCGATGTTCAGCGGAAAGTGGCGTCGCCCCACAACCACGCCGTCCGTATTCGTCGGGATCAGCGCGGCGGTAATACCGTACTCATCGACATCGCCGATCAGGTGGTCGGGATCGTAAAGTTTGAACGCGAGTCCCAGCACTGTCGCGACGGGTGCAAGCGTGATATAGCGTTTGTCCCAGTTCAGCCGGATACCGGTGATGGTCTTGCCTTGCCATTTGCCTTTGCAGACAACGCCGCTGTCGATCAACGCAGCCGCGTCCGATCCGGCCTGCGGCGAAGTCAGGGCGAAACACGGAATCTCCGTTCCCGCGGCGAGGCCGGGCAGGTAATGGTTCTTCTGTTCTTCGGTGCCGTAGTGCAGCAGGAGTTCGGCAGGACCCAAGGAGTTGGGCACGCCAATAGTCGACGATGCGGTTGGACTGCGACCAGCGAGCTTCGTGATGACCGCGGCGTTTGCGTACGCGGAGAATTCAAGTCCGCCGTACTGCTTGGGAATAATCATCGCAAAGAACCGCTGTTCGATTATGTAGTTCCATACCTTTTTCGGCATGTCGGCGCGCTCGTGGTGGATGTCCCAGTCGTCGAGCATTTCGCACAATGTTTCGCAGGGACCGTCAAGAAAGGCCTGCTCTTCTTCCGACAGCTTGGGCGCCGGAAACGACATCAGCCGATCCCATTCCGGCATACCGGAAAACAACTCGCCATCCCACCAGACGCTGCCCGCTTCCAGGGCTTCGCGTTCGGTGTCCGACATTGACGGCAGCATCTTGCGATAGACAGCGAGTAGAGGCCGGGTGATTTTCTCGCGTCGGAACTCGACCAGGTTGGGGAGAACCATCAAGGCAAAAGCTGCAATAAGCAACAAATACCAGGCCCAGTGGCCATCGCCGAAAATCAGGTAGGCAAGCAGTGCCCCGCCGGTCGCGATCGTTGACGTTCGAAGGTCAATTCGCTGGTACGCAAGAA
>JAUHYO010000428.1 GCA_030426325.1 Gammaproteobacteria bacterium
GCCGGTTCAGCCAGCGTACTCAACAAACGTGCAATGTCGTACTCCAGAAATTCTTCTTTGTCCGGCTGGAAAAACGCGATGGTCTCCTGATCATCCACACTGTTGGTTCCAGCCAGCCCGAAGTAAACGGCATCCGGCGTATTCGGCAACTGCACAGCCTGCAAGCCGAATTGTGCGGCGCGGTCTTCTTCTTCAGAGAAGGGCTGCGGGTCGATGACCTGCAAACGAACCTTGTCGCCGGCGATGCTGGCTATCTCCGTGAGCATCTCGCGTACCCGTTGCGCATAGCTGCGCAATGCCGGAATGTTTTCGGTTGCACTGTCGGAGTAATAGAAATACAGGTTTATCGGTTCGTCGATTTTGTCGACGATGCGGCGGGTGCCATCGGAGAGTGTGTAAAGGTTGCTTTCGGTAAGGTCTATGCGCCAGCCGCGGAACAACTCATTGCTGAGAATGACTGCAGCAATAAACGCGACAGCGAGCAAGACCAGGCTGGATGCATTGATACGTCGTTGTGATGTCGTAGTCATGGTCAGTCTGCCTGCTTCCATTGCAGGATGATCGTGTTGGCATACAGGAAACCGCCGATCAGCAGCGCGAAATAACTGAGATCGCGGATATCAATAACGCCCTTGCTGATGCTCGCAAAGTGCGTCAGAAAACTGAGGCTCGCGATTGCGTCGACTACCGCTTGTGGTGCCCAGCCAGAGAACAGATCGAGCACCAGCGGAAACCCGGACAAGAGAAAGCCGAAGCAGACAACGACAGTAATAATGAATGCAATGACCTGATTGCGGGTGGTCGCGGAAATACAGGCACCGATGGCCAGAAAGCCACCAGCCATCAGCAGGCTGCCAAGGTAGGCAGCGAGTATTGCGCCGTTGTCCGGGTCGCCCAGGTAATTGACTGTCAGCCAGATGGGGAAGGTCAGTACGAGGGCGATCCCGGCGAACAGCCAGGCAGCAAGGAATTTGCCGAGGACGGCCTGCCAGGGCGTCAACGGTAACGTCATGAGCAGTTCGATACTGCCGGACTTGCGTTCTTCTGCCCACAAACGCATTGAAATGGCGGGTACCAGAAACAGGTACAGCCAGGGATGGTAGTTGAAGAACGGTGCCAGGTCGGCTTGGCCGCGTTCGTAGAAACCGCCGAGGTAGAAAGTGAATGCGCCCATGAGTACGAGAAAGATAACGATGAATACGTAGGCGACCGGCGTTGCGAAATACGCGTTCAGTTCGCGGCGCATCAACGCACGAATGAGATCGATTTGTTGGCTCACGCTTCTGCACCTCCCGTGATCTGGCGAAATACATCGTCGAGGCGACCGGCTTCCAGTTGCAGGCTGGCTACGGCCCACTCTTGTTGTTCAACCATGCTGGCGATGGCACGCAGGCTTACAGAGCCGTCATGGCCTGCGGCGGTCAGTGCGGTGACCGCCTTTTGCTTACTGTGACTTTCTACGCTCGCAACGCTGTCCAGTTTCCTGATAGCGGCGGCTACCGGTTCCACGTCTTGCTCGCGCGCAAGCGTCAATTGCACGGCGTTGTGGTATTTGGAACGGGCCGCAAGCGCAGCAGGCGTGTCGTCGGCGAGAATTTTGCCCTGTGCAATGATGATGGCCCGACTGCACGCCGCTTCGACTTCTTCGAGTATGTGCGTGGAGATAACGATCAGTTTGTCGCGCGCCATGGATTGAATCAGCGAACGCACTTCGTGTTTCTGATTAGGGTCGAGGCCGTCCGTCGGTTCGTCGAGTATCAGCACGTCGGGGTCGTGCAGGATCGCTTGTGCAAGTCCAACACGACGCTTGAAGCCTTTCGACAGAGTGTCGATTGACTGGTGCAGAACGTCTTCGAGGTGCAGGTCAGCGATCACTTCGGTCAGCCGCGTTTCGCGGTGCTCGCCGCGCAGGCCGCGCATGTCAGCGACGAAGTTCAGAAAGGACGCCGGTGTCATTTCCGGGTAGCTGGGAGCGCCTTCCGGCAGATAGCCCAGATTCTGTCGGGCGCGGA
>JAUHYO010000103.1 GCA_030426325.1 Gammaproteobacteria bacterium
TGATCTCGCGATTGCGCTGGGCATCCTCGCGGCCAGGAAACAATTTCCGAAGACCGTGCTCCGTTCGTTTGAGGCGTACGGCGAGTTATCCCTCAATGGCGACCTGCGTGCGGTACCGGCGATCCTGCCAGCGGCTTTGAGTGCCGGCGCCGCCGGCCGGCAACTGATTGTGCCGAAGGACAATGAAGCTGAAGCGGCTCTGGCCTGCGGCAACGTGATTGCCGCGTCGTCGCTAACCGAGATTGTTGCCCACCTCGCCGGCCGCGAAACGATTGAAGCGACGCAAAAAAAAGCGCTGCCCGTGGCGGATCCAACGTCGAATGATCTTAGCGATGTCCGCGGCCAGCAGCATGCCAAACGGGCGCTCGAGATCGCGGCGGCCGGTGGACACAACCTGCTTCTGATCGGCCCGCCGGGTACCGGCAAGAGCATGCTTGCGCGACGAATACCGGGCATCTTGCCGACGATGAGCGATTCCGAGGCCTTGCAGACCGCCGCCATCGATTCGGTCCTGGGCATGCCGGTCGCCGTCAGCGGCTGGCGGCAGCGGCCGTTTCGCAGTCCACATCACACGGCGTCGGCGGCCGCACTGGTGGGCGGTGGCAGTGGGCCGAGCCCGGGCGAGATTTCACGCGCCCACAATGGCGTGCTGTTCCTCGATGAATTGCCGGAGTTCAATCGCCGGGCCCTGGAGGTGCTGCGTGAACCCCTCGAAACGGGCCGCATCACAATCTCGCGTGCCGCAGGCCAGGCCGAATACCCGGCGCGATTCCAGTTGATCGCCGCGATGAATCCTTGCCCCTGCGGCTACCTCGGCGATCGGTTCGCCGACTGCCACTGCAGCGCCGACCGGATTGCTGCGTATCGCCGAAAAATCTCAGGCCCGTTGCTGGACCGTATTGACCTGCATGTCGAAGTGCTGCGGCCGTCGACCGCGACCTTGCGGGAATCCCCGGCCGCTTCCGAGTCGAGTGCGGCGGTACGGCAGCGAGTTGACGTAGCATGGCGCCTGCAGCATCGGCGCAGTGCAGTCTGCAATGCCCGCCTGGCCGGTAAGGCGCTGGATGCCGCCTGCGATGCGGATGATCGCTGTTGGACATTGCTGGAAAATGCGGCAGACCGTTTCAATCTGTCTGCGCGCGCCCATCAACGCATATTGCGCGTGGCGCGTACGATTGCCGATTTGTCGGGCGCAGAAAAGATAAAGCCCCCGCATATTGCGGAGGCTTTGTCGTTGCGTTGCCTGGATCGGCAGACCTGACGAGGCTTAGTTGACCTCGCCAACCATGAATTCCACGGCCGATTCGATTTCCGCATCGGAGAGGTCCAGGCGGCCACCCTTCGGCGGCATGTAGCCGGCCGAACCGGTAAAGCCCTGGATTGCGTGTTGCTTGAGCGTGTCCTGGCCCTGCGCAATACGTTCCACCCATTGAGCCGCATCACCGAGAACCGGGGCTCCGCCGATACCCGCGCCGTGGCAGGCACTGCAGGCACTGTTATAGACCTGTGGCCCGGTCATGACCGTGGCCACGGGCTCCGGCTGTGCCGGCGTATTGACGGTCGGTGCCGCAGCGCTGTGCTGTTCGCCGGGCAGGTAGACCTGCCCCACCGGCTGAATACGGTTCAGGACAGCTTGCTGGTATTCCGCCGTATCGCGAACATAAACGCCCTGCGTCAGGTCCTGCATTTTCATCGTCAGGACGAGAATCGCGAGTGCGACTGCCGCCAGCACGCCGATGACAAGGGAGTACATATCGAAAAACTTCTGGTCCCGACTCAAGGTATTGCTCCGGAGATGGTGAAAAAGACGTCGCCCGGCATTCTGCGCGACAGTGGCGGGCGATTATATAACATCAGACCGACAGGAACAGCGCTCCGGCGGTATACAAGGTAATCGCAATACCGGCGGCGGTCAGCGCGAGCGGTAATTGGGTGAAAACGTGGTCCATCAGGTCCGATCCGCAGGCCAGCGAGGCCAGGATCGTGGTGTCCGAGATGGGTGAACACTGATCACCAAAGACGGCGCCACCCATGATCGCGCCGAAACTCAGCGTGACAAACATCGGATCCGGGGCAATTGCGATCGCCAGCGGCAGCGCGATCGGGAAGACGACGGCATAAGTTCCCCACGATGACCCGACCGAGAATGACACCAGCATGCAGACCAGCATCAGCACTCCGGGCAGGACGTACGGTGCTGCGTTGAAGAACGCGGTGCTGTTCTCGATCACGAAGGCGGACGCGCCAACGGTCTCCGACACTTTCGCGAGCGTAACGGCGAGTGCGAGGATGATGGCGCCAACGGTAACGCCCTTGATGCCGTCAATCAGTCCCTCGAATACGTCGCTGACACTCATGCCGCGAATAATCGACGACAACATGCTGCCGATAAGCGCCAGGCCAAATGCTTCAAAGACCATCAAGCGGCCGGCGACCAGGTAGGGGATGATCGAAACGCCCAGAAGAATCCCGATGGGTACAAAGAAGTCGATCATTGAAGGCGTGTAGCCTTCCGGGACCCTTTGATCAATCAGCTCCTTCGAGAGCATCGGTTCGGCGTCCGGACCGTCCAGCGCGCCCGTTTCTGCGGCACGCTGACGCGCCGCACGCATTCGTCGTCCCACCCACGGCAGTTTGTCGAGCGCAAACAGCAGGGTGAACAGGACGGCGAGCCAACCGTAGAAATTAAAAGGGATAGCCGAAAGGAATAATGTAACCGCTGCGTCGCGATCGGCGATGTAGTGGCTCATCGACGGCAGCGTAATCAAGCCGGCAACGTACACCGGCCACACATTGAACGGAATTATCGTGGCGACCGGTGACGCTGTGGAGTCGACGACGTAGGCGAGTTCTTCGTGAGCGACTTTTTCACGGTCGGCCACGGGGCGCACCGTGGTTCCGGTCAGAACGGTGCTGATCGTTCCGCCCTGGTGGAAAATGACACCCATCAACCAGGTAAAGAACAGCGCCGAACGCCGCGAATTGACGTGCTTGTCGGATATGTACCGGGCGAAAGCATAAGCGCCGCCGTTGCGGTTCCAGATTCCCAGTAAACCGCCGAGTGCCCACAAATACACCAGCAGTATTTCTGCAAAACGCCGGGTGCCGAGACTTGGAATCAGGAATTCCTGCACGATATTGAATTGGCCGGTAACCAGTCCGCCAAGCACGACGCCCATGAACAGCGCGAAAATGACATTGCGAGTTGCAAAGCAAATCGCAAGCGTCGCGAGCGCCGGGATCAGCGCGAGGAAGCCATAGTGGCCCTGATTCTCGACAACGGCCGGGTCGAGCGTACTGGCCAGCCAGAGCACTGCGGCGCACAGGCCGATGAGCCAAAGCCAGGAATACTTTCCATTGATCAGTTGCACGGCGTTTTCCTGAGTACACGGCCGGGAAGTACCGGCCTGGATGCGCCATCGATAGCGAGCACACCGTTAATAATCAAATGATCGACGCCCGTTGCCAGCTCAGTTGGTCGCGCGTAGCTGGCCCCTGCAATAAATGCATCGGCGTCGATGACCGCGATGTCGGCAATATAGCCCTCGCGCAGGTAACCACGGTCACACAGGCCGAACGTCTCTGCAACCAGGCCGCTGCTTCGATGGACAAACTGCTCGCGTGACATCAAAGCTTTATCAACTACGAAGTCTTGGAACGCTTTCGGATAGGTACCGTAAAGTCGCGGGTGCCCGGCACCGCCGTCCGAGCCGGTCATGACCCAGGGTTGTACGGCGAGGCGCTGAATATCGTCGGGGTCCATGACGAAGGATGCGATCGACGGGTCACCCTGCAATACGACCTCGATTGCCGCTTCCAGTGGCGGTTTCTCCAGTACGCGGGCTATGTCCTCAAGAGTCATCCCAACGAATTCGCTAGCGGCACCGGTCACCAGCATCGCATCCGGTCCACCGCGGCGCTGCAGATTCGCCTGCATTTCGCTTCGAATACGATCCGCGAGTTCCGGATCATTCAATCGATCCCGCATCCGCGCATTCGAGTCAGCGACCACCCAGCGCGGAATCAAGGCGTTGCTCAAGCGTGTTCCTGACGCCCGCCACGGGTACTGGTTGGCGCTGATGCTGACACCGGAGCGCAAACCCTGTTCCACCAGCCGAATCACGTCAACACTCTGTCCCCAGGTATCCTGCCCCAGGGCCTTGATGTGTGAAATATGCAGTGGAATATCTGCAGCGCGCGCGATAGCAATGGCTTCACTGACAGCGGCGAGCAAGCCGTCGCCATAGCTTCCTTCTGATCGCAAATGGGTGTCGTAAACACCGCCATAGGATGCGGCGACCCTGGCAAGCGCGATCACCTCATCCGTTGACGCGAAACTTCCGGGCGCATAGTAGAGGCCGCTTGAGAGGCCAAAAGCGCCTCCCTTCATGTCATCGACAAGCAAATTTTGCATGGCCGCGATTTCTTCGTCATTCGCCGCGCGATCGGCCATGCCCATCACGGATTCGCGAATTGCGCCATGACCTGCAAAGAAAGCAACATTGGGCCCCGTGCCCTGACTCTGGAATGTTTGAATTGCGGCGTCGCGATCCGGAAGTCCTCCGCCGTCGTTTCCAATGAAAACGGTTGTGACACCCTGGTACAGATAATTGAAGTTTGAACTGCTCGCCGGATCGAGCAGGAACTGTCTCGCGTGCGTGTGGGGGTCGATAAAACCCGGTGTCACCATCTTGCCGCTCGCGTCGATCCGCGTTTTGGAACTGGCCGTCGCGGATGCGGCCATTGATACGATGCGATCGTCAACGATGCCAATATTCGTTACGCGTGCAGCGGTCAATGACCCGTCATAAACGGTGCCATTTACGATCAGGATATCGTAGTCGCTTGTGGCCGGAGAGCAGGCCGCAATCAGTACTGCAACGACAAGCGCGAGGACGTGACTAGAATTGAGCAATCATCAGCTCCATGAGTTCTTCCGCGAACACCCTCGCTGCAGCGATGATCGCAGCTCGGTCGGTTTCGTCGCCGACCTCGTAAGTGGAACTCGGAATACGGTAGCGCTTGTACATGTAGTTCTTGGCTACGCCGATGTTGTCAACCGGATTCTCCTCGTAATTGAACTCGTAATTCTCAATACGCGGTTTGGCATTTTCCAGCCAGATCCGCGTGAAGTGCGGCGGGTCGGTGGGGTTTGCATCGTTCTGTGTGTAGAACACATTCTTGCGTGTCGAGTGAAAATCGAGGAATACGCGGATTCGTTTGCCTTCACTGTCGAGCGTATTCAGTAAAGTCTCAACCAGCTGAGTTTCCGCCTGTCGAAAAGGACCCCAATCACGATTCAAATCGGTTGAGCCGAGGTTGTGACGCCAGTTTCCGCCGATGACGCCGTCGGGATTCAGCATGGGAATAGCGATAACATGAAAGCGCTGGCGAAACTCGCCGGCGAGTGCAGTGTCGGCCATCAGCGCCTCATAGAATGCGAAGAATGCAACGGCGCCACTGATCTCGGGCGGATGTTGCCGGCCGACAAGAAACAACACATCTTTGGCTTCATTGTTGCTCTGAAGCAGAGTAATTGGATTGCCTCCCGGAGTTCTGCCCAGGACTGACGGCCGGGTCTGTCCGGTCGATGCCATCTTTGTTGTCCAGACGTCGTAGAGCGGCGGCGTCAGCAGCTCGCCCCCGGCAATCCAGAATGCCCGGTCGTCAACGGGCAGGGTAACGATCGCTTGACGTTTGTCGATCGATACCCGTACCTGCTCGTCGGGTAGCGCCGACCATCCGATGCCGTCATAACTTAATTTTGGCTTATAGCGGTGGTGACCGCCTCGATAATTCATCGTAATCGCAATCGTTGCATTGGTCTTCGGAACCACTTTGTACGCGAACCACGCGCTATCGTTTATGTATCCATCACTTTCCGGGAGGATCGTGATTCGCACCTCGTTGTCACCGGTTGCAGCACATCGGCCACGTCGTGCGCCGGCAAAATCATCAACGAGTGTAAATGACGACGCTTCGCAAGCCTGCCTGGCAGGAACAGACGGCCCGGTGGCGCAGGCAGCGAGCAACAGCAACAACCATGTAGAAATCAGCAAACGTCGAATCATCAGAATTTCCGCAATCAGTGGAGAGATTTTGTGACGGCCTGCGCTACGTCATAACCCGAAGCGCAGGCCAACGTCCAGCCGAGCATGCCGTGACCCGTATTAAGAAACAGTCCGTCGACCCTGGTTTTCCCGGTGCGCGGTCGCCCGTCAGGGGTCATGGGCCGGAACCCGCCCCAGGGTTGTTGCTCACCAGCCGTATAGTCGGCAGCAAGCGGGGCGAATGATCGTGCGACATCGACGAGCATCCCGATACGTTGGCGATCATCGGCAGTGGAGAAGCCCGTGAAGTCGGCAAATCCCGCGATACGCATGCTGCCATTGATGCGGCTGAAGACGATGCGTTGCTTCAACGCAGTGACGCTGACCAGTGGGGATCGTTCGCCTTGCGGCAGGGTGACACTGTATCCGCGTACCGGATAGATATGGGGATCAATACCGAGTGGGCGCAGCAGCTTGCTGCTCCAGGCACCGGCGCAGACCACAATCGCGTCGGCTTCAAGTTCCTGGTTGCCGATGACGACGGACTGGACTCGATTCTGTTTCGTTTGTATGTCGTCGACAGAGGCACCGAGGATGAATTTCGCTGATCCGGTTTGCTCCAGCCATGTCTGCATTCCCTCTGTGAACAGACGCGCGTCAGCTACTTCGTCGTTTCTGGAGTACACGGCGCCGGTGAAGGTATTCGACAAGGCATCGAGGGATTCTTCGAGTCGTATGGCTTCTTCTGCGGTCAGGATTTCTGTTGCACAACCGTGCGAATTCTTGAGTCTCGAACTCGCCTCAGCCGAACGCAGCTCATCATCCGATGACAGTAGCACCAGTTTTCCGGCGCTGCGGTGCGAGAAATCAAAAGGCAGGTTCCGGCGAATTTCGTCCATTAACCTGGCCGACCGCATCGCGATTTTCAGTACCACCAGCGTATTGTCCCGTGCGCGGCCTTTTGTACACTGCGCCAGGAAACGCAATCCCCAGGGCAGAAAGTCCGGCGCCAGTTGCACTCGGGACCCCGGGTTTCGGCCGGCCAGTAATGCGGGTATCTGTGCGATGAATCCGGGCTTTGCCAGTGCATCGGTAAAACTGTAGGAGAGTTGTCCACCGTTTGCCCGGCTGGCAGCGTCAGCAACCGTTGCAGCACGATCAACGACCGTGACCTCACAGCCAACGCGCGACAGGTAATACGCTGTCGTAACCCCAATGACACCTGCACCCACAACGACAACGCGCATCCGAACTCCCGCCAAGCCAGGCGCCCGATACTACGGAGTGCCGAGGCCGTCTCTCAAGTGCTGATTGCTTACTTTCCCATAACTCATGTCTATGGAGTTTTCGGGCTGCGAGGAAATGTGCGTATTGCCGCACGCAAATGCCCCGATTGCCCGGTAGAATCGGGCCGAATGAAGCTACCAATCACTTTCGTCCTGGCGATATGTCTTGGCATCCTGTGCCCGGAATCGCTGCCCGCTGCCGATGAGACTGCCTATACCGACAGAGTCGGTGAGCGCGTCGCCGTCTTTGAGAGCAAATCACTCAACTATCGACTCGACCTCGCCAGCCAGGCCTACACGTTCGTTGATTTCTCAGAGCAGGTACCGGAAGCGAGTTTCGCCGCGATTCGGTTCAAGCCAAATGCATTTTCACTGGTTGTCGTCGAGCAGGTTGGACCGGACCTGGATGCCGAGGGCTACGCCGAACTTGTGCAAATTGCCATGCAGGAGAGACTCGAGTCCGAGGCGGGTACCGAGTATGTCGGACACAAGGATCTCGGTACGGTTGAAGCAAACGGACTGACGTTTTTTCAGAAAACCATCTACGCCAAGGTCAAAACGGTGCCGATGACCTACGTGGTTTCGGCGACAGTTGATGGCGAACGTTCTTACCAGCTCCTGACATTCGCGACTTCGGAGCCTGAGGAGGCGATCCGGCGTGAAGCCGACTCCATCATCAATGGGTTTTCGATCATCGATCGCGCCGCAAACCTCAATGTGGCCGTGGCACCTCGATCAGTGAGGGACTATCGGTCCAGCACGTTTGCCTACCGCTTCCGAGCGCGTGGCAATGGCTGGTTCAACTGGTCGGATCTCAAAGAAACGAATAATGGAGCGGATATCGGAGCGCTGTCGGCCCGCGGCTATGGCGCTGTTGTCATGCCGGTGTGCTGGATCGGTGAACGACCCAACGACAACGCGCTTTTCCGGGTCGTAATGCAGCAATTTGGCGAGGATTACCCGTCGCCGTTTGTCACCCGTGAGCTCGACGTCAACAAGAATGGTGCGACCGGCAAGCTCCTGGTCGGTGTTGAGAAAGCAGACGGTCAGGACTACCTGTATCACACGTGGATTGTCGCCAACGATCAATGCGCGTATGCGCTGGCTGCCTGGGGCCCCGCAGGACAAGCGGCAACCGAAGCGGCTATGGAGCAGTTGTGGTCCGATTTCAGTATTGCATCGTCTCCGGCTGCGATCGCAGGTAATTACGAGAATGATGAGGAGCGGGCAGTCAACGCCTACCTGCTCAATGCCCTCGGATTGCACTATTACAACGCGCGCAGTTTTCGTGATGCACACCGGTATTTCGCGCAAGCCAGCGAACTGGTGCCTGACGACGCGGCATTTCTCCTGAATGCAGTGCGGTCGCTCGTGGAGGTCAATGCCTATAACGAGGCGCGCGATTACCTGATGCCGCGCCGCACTCCGTTTCGGGGCAACCAGGAGGTACAAAGCTGGGACGCCTGGCTCGCCTACCAGACCAACAACCCGGAGCGCGCCATCGAAATCTACGCCCCGTTGTTTGCCGCCGGCTATCGTGAGGACGACGACTTTTCCGCTTATCTCAGCATGCTGGCGGATACTGGCGAGTGGCAGCGGCTGGATGAGGCTTACAAGGCTTACACAGCGGCTGGCGTCAGCGACAAGACCCGTTTGCTGCAAGTCGAATTGCTGAGCCGGCGCGAAAAATACGAGGAAGCGCTGGCGCTGCTGGACGAAATGTCAATCAATCGCCCGTTCAACGCCGATCTTGTGTACCAGAAAATCACGATTCTGAATGCCATGGGCAATGCTGTTGAAGTACTGAAGCTGGCCAACTCGCTGATTGATAGGGGCTACAAGTCTCTGCAAAGTTATTACTACAAGGGAGATGCCGAGTATCAGCTGCGCTCCTATGCCGCGGCACGCGATTCGTTCCAAACAGCGCAAAGTTATGCGCCTGGTAATTCGAGTGTAAGAGATTATATCGAGGCGATCGACCTTATGATGGGGCAGGGCGACGTATCGACAATCAGCGTTCCTGTCACTGCCGTGAAACTGCCCAAGGACATGCAGAAGCTGTTTGACGCCAATGACATGAAACCGGATCAGTCCGGTTACGGTGCTGTTTTTCTCAGCCGAATTACCGGTTTCGATTTTTCCGGAGGCGATACGCGGACAGAAACGCACTTTCGAAAGATTCGCGTCACTGATGCCAACGGCATGGCTCAGTTCAGCACGTTGGAGTTCGATTTCGATCCGAGTTTTGAGCGGCTGTTTGTCAATTCTCTGCGCGTTGTCAGCGCAGATGGTGACGTGTTGGGCGAAGGCGAACTGGGTAGCTACTACATCACCAATAGCGCATCCGGCTATGAGGCCAGCACCGAGAAAACAGTGCACCTCCCCGTCCCGAGTCTGGAGGTTGGAGCCGTTAT
>JAUHYO010000104.1 GCA_030426325.1 Gammaproteobacteria bacterium
ATCGCGACGAGAAAACCAAGGAGCCGGTTACTTACTACGATCGATTTCCGCCGCAAATAAAAGGCGGCACCTGCATTGTTATCGATCCGATGCTGGCGACTGGAGGATCCACGGTTGCAACCATCGACATGCTGAAAGAACACGGCGCGGAAACCATCGTTGTGATCTGCATTGTGACCTGCCCGGAAGGAATAGCTCTGGTTGAGTCCAAACATCCGGATGTTCCCATCTATGCCGCCGCAATCGATGATCGATTGAATGAAAAGAAGTATATCGTGCCGGGTCTTGGGGACGCAGGTGACCGGCTGTTTGGAACGTCCCACAAGGACTAGCCATGCCTGAAAACAAAACCAGGCCCAGCAAACAGAGCGTTACCGAGTTCATCAACAGTATTGATGACAAGGACAGGCGCGCCGATGTCAGGAAAATTGCAGCGATGATGCGCAAGGCAACAGGCAAGAATGCGCAAATGTGGGGAGCAAACATCGTTGGCTACGGGGAGTATCACTACAAGTATGCCAGCGGCCGGGAAGGCGATTTCATGATTACCGGCTTCTCGCCGCGCAAGCAGTCGCTCTCCATCTACATCATGCCGGGCTTTGAAAATTTTGAAGGTCTGATGAAGAAACTTGGCAAGTACAAGACCGGGAAAAGCTGTCTCTACATCAACCGGCTATCCGACGTTGACGAAAAAGTACTGCAAAAACTTATCACCGATTCCGTTAGACTGATGCACAAGCAATATCCGACGAAGTAGCGCCCGATGAGCGACGACATTCTGGTATCACGACTGGAGGGCAACAAGCTTGTTGTCGAAGCCGGCGACGAGACCACCGAATACGATTCGAAATTTCTGATCGCAGCGGTTCTGGTCTACGTTGCCCGTGGGAACGGGCAAATCGAACCCGAAGAATCGGCCCGCATGATCGACCTGATTGAAGAGCATTTCAAGATGCAAGGCGCGGAGACACTGGAGTTACTGACCCGGGCAATCTCGGAGCTTGACGACGAGCCGGAACTTGTCCCGTTGCTATGCGACCTCGGTCCGACACTATCCGACGCCGACAAGGAAGACCTCGCACTGATGGGACTCAAAGTCGTCGCTGCCGACGGCAAGCGACACGCCGCAGAGATGGAGCAGTTCAGGCGGGCGATGGACGCGATCGGTGTCTCACCGGAAATTGTGCACCGCGCGTTCGATCGCTATTTTGCCGAGACGATGCCCGGCCTGTGAAAGCAACTATCAAAAATTTTCTTAAGCTGGAATCGTCGGGTGGCATTATCCTGATGATTGCTGCCGTGCTTGCGATGATTGCGGCCAACTCGCCGGCAGCCGGTCTGTATGGTCTCTTCCTGGAAACGCCCGTCGAAGTCAGGGTCGGCGCCTTGATGATCGCCAAGCCGTTGTTTTTATGGGTGAATGATGGGCTCATGGCAGTTTTTTTCTTTCTCGTCGGTCTGGAGTTGAAACGGGAAATTGTGGACGGCGAGCTGTCGCGACCGGCGAATGTCCTGCTGCCGGCAGTGGGTGCTGTCGGCGGAATTGTCGTGCCGGTCGGGATATACGTCTGGGTTAACGCCGGCAGTCCGGCGGCGATGCAGGGCTGGGCAATACCGGCGGCAACTGACATTGCCTTCGCATTGGGGATCCTGATGCTGCTCGGTAGCCGTGTTCCCGTATCGCTTAAAGTGTTCCTGGTTTCACTTGCGATTTTTGATGACCTCGGCGCAATTGTCATCATCGCAATCTTCTATTCCGGTGACTTGTCAACATCGGCACTTATGGTGGCGACGGCCTGCATTGCAGTGCTTGGCTTCCTCAACTGGCGGGGCGTGTCGTCAGTATCGACCTATATACTTGTCGGCGTCGTAATGTGGATCGCGGTGCTGAAGTCGGGTGTGCATGCGACCCTTGCCGGGGTTGTTCTCGCCGCATTCATACCGATGAATGACAAAGACGAACCGGACCACTCGCCATTGCGAGATCTCGAACACGATCTGCATTCTGTTGTCGCTTTCGGGGTACTGCCATTGTTCGCATTCGTTAATGCGGGAATTGACCTTGGCGGTGTCAGTCTCGGCGATTTGCTGCATCCGGTGCCATTGGGTATTGCGGCAGGTCTTTTTGTTGGCAAGCAGCTGGGCATCTTCCTGCTCTGTTTTCTCGCAATCCGTACCGGACTTGCGCGCATGCCGGATGGCGCGAACTGGGGTTCCCTGTATGGCGCCTGCATCCTGTGCGGGGTCGGTTTTACGATGAGCCTGTTCGTCGGGTCGCTGGCGTTTGAAAATGTCGCCCTGGATACTCGAATGTTGTTCGATGAGCGACTGGGCATCATTCTTGGTTCGCTGCTGTCGGGTATCGTCGGTTACGGTGTGTTGCGGGTATCGCTGAGGGATTAGGGCGATTGCAACGATTCGCGTTGTGTCTCAAGTTCTCCCCAACGCTCGACCAGTGCTTCGAGCGCCGCTTCCAGTTCTTTTAGCTTTTGCAGACCCTGTTGCACCTGTTGTTTGTCCTGAGCATAGAATCCGGGGTCGGCGATTTCAGTTTGCAGCGCGTTAATTCGGGACTCCAGTGCTTCGATGTCTGCCGGCAGCCGGTCGAGTTCGCGCTGTTCGTTGTAGCTTAATTTCTTACTGGCCTTGCGCTTTTGCCGCAAGGCTGCGACACGCCGCTTCTCTTCGGCGACTTCCGGAGCATCGGTTTCGGCCAGTTGGTGGCCCTGCCGCAGCCAGTCCGTGTAGCCACCAACGTATTCCTGGACTCGCCCGTCCTGCTCAAACACGATCGTGCTGGTCACGACATTGTCGAGGAATTCCCGGTCGTGACTGACGACGATCAATGTGCCGGAGTAATCGCAAAGCTTTTGTTCAAGTACCTCCAGTGTTTCGATATCCAGGTCGTTCGTCGGTTCATCGAGCACCAGCAGGTTGGCAGGTCGCGTGAAGAGTTTCGCCAGGATCACGCGATTTCGTTCGCCACCTGACAACGATTCGACCGGTGTCATCGAACGCTTCGGGCTGAAAAGAAAACCCTTGAGGTAGCCGACGATATGCCGGTCCTTGCCATTGATATTGATGTACGTACGGCCTTCGCCAACGTTGTAGGCAACTGACTTTTTCAGATCGAGTGCCTGTCGCAACTGGTCGAAATAGCCGATTTCCAGGTTGGTGCCGTGCTTGACGGTACCCGACTGAGGTTCCAGCTCGCCGAGTAGCAATCGCAGCAAAGTCGTCTTGCCGACTCCGTTGTTGCCGATAAGACCGATGCGATCGCCGCGCATGATCTTGATCGAAAAGTCACTGATTACTTTCTCGTCACCATAGGAATAGCTCACATTTCGGGCACGAATAACCTTGCGTCCCGACTGCTCGGCTTCTTCGATATGCATCCGTGCCTTATTCTCTTTTTTCAAGCGAGCGGCAAATTCCAGGCGCATCTTTTCAAGCGATCTGACGCGGCCCTCATTTCGAGTGCGCCGCGCCTTGATGCCCTGGCGAACCCAGACTTCCTCCTGCTCGAGTTTCTTGTCGAATCGGGCGTTCGCCACGTCTTCGTCTTCGAGCGCCTTTTCCTTGCGCCGCAGGAAATTGTCGTAGTTACCCGGCCAGCTGGTGAGTTTGCCCCGGTCAATTTCGACAATGCGCGTCGCTAGTCGCTGCAAAAAGGCACGGTCGTGAGTAATGAACATGACCGCCCCCGGGAAGGCGTAAATTCGGTCTTCCAGCCACCGGATCGTCGCGATGTCGAGATGGTTGGTCGGTTCGTCAAGCAGCAGCACGTCGGGGTTCTGTACCAGCGCTCTCGCCAGCGCCACTCGTCGCCGCCATCCGCCGGATAAGTCGTCCATTTTCTTTTCGGCAGGCAGGTTGAGATCGGTAATTGTGGCTTCCACCCGCTGGTCGATTTGCCATCCATCGAGTGAGTCGATTTTTGCGTGCAGTGTTTCCAGTTCCAGAAGGCCATGCTTGTCGAGCTCGAGCTGCGACATGGCCTGGTAGCGCTTCAGGAGGTCGTCGATGGTTGCCAGACCGGACCGAATGACATCACGGACCGGAAGATCCATCGCTTCCGGCAAATTCTGGTGCAGCTGACTGACGATCAGCCCGGCCTTTCGAACGATCGCACCGTGGTCGGCGTCGATCTCGCCGGTAATCAGTTTGAGTGTCGTTGATTTTCCCGCTCCATTACGACCGATCAGGCAAACCCGCTCGCCCGGTTCAATCGAAAATTCGGCGTCACGTAGGATCACCTGCTCGCCAAAATCGAGCCTTATATCTTCGAAGCGAAGCAATGACATGAAGCGTTCCCGGGGGTAAGCGGTGTATCCTAGGCCCGAAGATTCACGAGATGCGAGAAGAAATGCAAGCCACTCGACGGGGAAGCACATGACGGAAGACCGATTTATTGACCTGGAGACACGATTGGCGCATCAGGATCAGCTTCTGAATGAGCTCAACGATGTCGTCACTCAGCAGCAGGAAAAAATCATGCAGCTGGAGGACCTCTGCAAATCGCTGATCCAGCGAGTCCGGTCCGCCAGTGACGGAGTCCCGGTCGACGAACTGGCCGATGAACGGCCGCCGCATTATTAGCAGGCAGCTTGCGGCGATAACCCGGACCGATGCTTTTTTGCGTTAAGTGAATGTGTTGGCGTAGAGCTGCCGGAGAGATGTTATGTCATTGAACGTCAAGTCGTTCCTCACGATCGCGTTGTTCGTTTTGCAAAGTCAGATCCTGTCGATCGCGCATGCTGAGACGTACGTACCTGAAGAACTGCGGCCCTGGCAGGAATGGGTGCTCAAGGACAAGGAGTATCGGCGCTGTCCTTTCTATTTCGATCAGACCGTCGATCAGGCATCGGCTTTCGTTTGTTCCTGGCCGGGCACCCTGGCGCTTGATGTCGATGCGTCGGGGGCGCGATTCATCCAGCAATGGACAGTGTACGCGAGCGATCAATGGGTAACGCTGCCCGGCGGGCTGAACCACTGGCCGGATCGCGTCAACGCGAACGACAGGCCGGTCGAAGTCGTTGCGCGCAATAATTTGCCGAGTATCCGGTTGGCGCCGGGCACATGGCGAATCGCCGGTCGGTTCCAATGGGCGGATCGCCCCGGCGTTCTTGCAATTCCACAGCAAAGTGCATTGGTCTCGCTGACCGTCGACGGCAGGCGTGTGGAGCGCCCCGAGATGAATCGAAACGGCATCTACCTTGGCGAGCGTCAGCGCGAAACGCGCGCACGCGATTCGGTTCGTACGATTGTGCATCGACTGGTCGTAGACGACATTCCGACGCAACTGGCAACGCGCTTGCAAATCGATATTTCCGGCAGTGTGCGAGAGGAGGTGTTTGGACCGATACTGCCTGCGGGGTTTGTTCCATTAAGTATTGACAGCCCGCTGCCGGCAAAGCTGGAATCCGACGGCAATCTCCGTTTGCAGGTTCGTCCTGGCCGCTGGACGATCACTCTCCTGGCACGCGGTCCCGGTGTTGCTGATTCCATTCGCCGGCCTGAGCCAGGTGTGAATATGGCGAACGATGAGATATGGAGCTACCGGTCAAATGATCGATTGCGAGTAACAGCCGTCGAAGGTTTGCCGCCGGTCGATCCCTCGCAAGTGGAAGCGCCAGGTGAGTGGCAAGCCTTTCCTGCGTTTCGAGTCGACCCGGGCGCGGAATTCTCGATAACGGAACGCAGTCGCGGCATCGTCGCAGCGTCGAATGAACTGGGCCTCAATCGAACCATGTGGCTGGGATTTGATGGCAAACGATTTACCGTTGAAGATTACATCAGCGGCACGATGCGAACGGATTGGCGCCTCGATATGCAGGCGCCTTTTTCGTTGCTGAGCGCAACGGAAAATGACGAAAGCCTGTTGATTACAACCGGCCCCGACGGCAGCAAGACGGGTATCGAAGTTCGTGAGTCCAATGTCGCCGTTGCTGCGATCGGACAAGTCGAGGCGCAAGGCGGAATGCCGGTTACAGGATGGGATACCCGGTTCACCCAGGTCAACACGACCTTGAACCTGCCGCCGGGCCACAAGCTGCTCATGGCGCCTGGCGTTGACGGTGCAATCGGCAGCTGGATGAGCCAATGGCAACTGCTGGATTTTTTCCTGGTCTTGATCATTACCATCGCAGCCTGGCGCCTGTTTGGCGTTTCAGCGGGCCTCATTGCGCTGGGCGCGCTGGTCTTGAGTTTTCACGAATTCGACGCACCGTCCTGGCTGTGGCTGAACCTGCTGATTGTCGTGGCGTTGAGGCGCGTCACGCCGGCCGGCCGTTTGCGGCAGATTGTATTCGGCTACCAGGCGCTGAGCGCGATAGCCCTCGTCGTCGCACTGCTGCCGTTCGTCGCGGGGCAGTTGCGCGTTGCAATCTACCCGCAGCTTGAGCCGCAATCGTATGTCTACCAGGGTCGGGGCCTGGCGGGTTACGCCGAGGCACCGGCGAGCCAGCCGGCTCGAAGTGCCGAGCAGAGCGCCATGCTGTCGCTGGATAGCGCCGTGCCTGCGGTCCAGGGAAAGCGGGAGCTTCTTGAAGAAATCGTCACGACCGGGACTCGCCGCCAAAATTTTTCGCGGTACGCACCGAACGCCATTGTGCAAGCGGGCCCTGGCATTCCATCCTGGCAATGGAATAGCTACTCTTTGAGCTGGAGCGGGCCTGTTGCCGCCGATCAAACTATGCGACTCATTGTCATGCCGCGCTGGCTCGTAAGTTCGATTCGGGTCATCGCTGTTGCGTTGCTGCTGTTGTTCGCCGCTACATTCGCGGCAGAAATTTTCAATCGTCGATGGACATTGCCAGCGGGGCTGACGCTCGGCCGCGGCAAAACGGGCAGCATCATCGCGGTGGCATTGCTGGCCGGCCTGTCGGCCGGGAGCCCGGAAGCAAGAGCCGATATTCCCGACGCGGATCTGCTCCTGCAACTCGAGCAGCGCCTGCTTGAAGCGCCCGACTGCGTACCGCGGTGTGCTGAGATCATTGCGGCCACGGTAGACGTTGGTCCGCAATCCATTGCGATGACCCTTTCAGTGCACGCGTTGGAAAACGTCGCGATCCCGCTGCCCGGTTCCAGCGACGGCTGGCGACCGGAGGCGATTGAACTGGAGGGCGCGCCGGGCACCCGTGTCGTGCGATCGGTCGACAGTTCGCTGTGGCTGCACGTGCTGCCAGGCCGGCACACCGTTACCTTGCGTGGCCCGGTGCCTGCCGTCGACAGCCTGGAAATTCCATTCCTGACGCCGCCGCGGGTCATCAGTGTGAACAGCGATGCCTGGTTTGTTGCCGGTATCAAGGATCGGCGGCTGACCTCAGGCTCATTGCAGCTCACCCGGCTGCAAGCGGCCACCAATGGGGACGGGACAGTGCGATGGGAAAGCAGTCGATTCCCGGCTTTTGCGCGCGTTGAGCGTGTCATTGAACTGGACCTGGACTGGCGGGTACGAACGACGGTCTATCGTGTCGCACCGGCGCAGGGAGCGCTGACACTGGATATACCGTTGCTGGCCGGTGAAACAATCGTGAGCGGCGAATTCACCGTGACAGACGATCGCGTCCTGGTCTCCATGAATCCGCAGCAGCAGTCAGTATCCTGGACCTCGAACTTACCGTTGCAGTCACCGTTGTCGCTACAGGCTGCTGATGGCACGTCCTGGCAGGAGACCTGGCAGATTGCGGTTGGCAATACCTGGAATGCAAGGTTTGAGGGTATTCCCGAGAGCAATATGAGCAATGAGGCGAGCGGCGTGCGGGTTGCAGTTTTTCACCCGCGTGCGTCCGAGCAATTATTGATGATTGCCAACAGGCCTGAGGCAAGCGCCGGTTCGACGCTGGCCTTCGACTCGGTCAACCTCGCCGTGACCGAGGGCAGTCGCTCGCGTGATGTCAGTCTGCGTTTGAGCTACCGAAGCACGCGCGGTGCTCAACACCTTATTCGGTTGCCGTCTGCCGCCGAATTGACGTCCGTATTGATTGATAACCGGGAGCAGATCCTGCGCGCCAATGACGGCGAGCTGAATGTTGAGATTCTCCCTGGAAATCACAGCATTGCAATCGACTGGCGGGAAGAGGGTGGCTCGGGTTTTTACACCGGCACGCCCGAGGTCGATCTTGGTGCCCCCGCGAGCAATATCAATCTGACGATCGCAAAGTCACAGGATCGATGGTTGCTCGGGACAAGCGGACCGAAACTCGGTCCGGCGGTGCTCTACTGGTCCGAGCTGGCCGTATTGATCGTTGTCGCGCTGATTCTTGGCCGCATTGGTCTTACACCGCTGACCACCCGGCACTGGTTATTGCTGGGACTTGGCTTCAGCACCTTCAACTGGTCCGTACTGATGCTGGTCATCCTGTGGTTAATGATATGCGGCGCGCGGGAAAAATTTCGGGGCGAATTGCCGTGGTGGCAATTCAACCTGGCGCAGGTTGTGATTGCCGGCACAACGCTTGTCGCGCTGGCATGCGTCGTAATTTCATTGCCAGCCGGGCTCTTGGGCTCGCCCGACATGCATGTCGTCGGACACAATTCCTATGGCGGTGCGCTGAACTGGTTCGCCGACGGCAGTGACTCGGCCTTGCCGGTTGCGGCGGCGATGTCCGCCCCGATGTGGCTGTACAAAACTCTGATACTCGCCTGGGCATTGTGGCTGAGTTTCGCATTGCTTCGGTGGTTGCCCTGGGTATGGCAATGTTTCAGTACCGATGGCTACTGGCGTGGTAAGAATGCCGCCAAACTCGCGGGTAACAACGAGGGGAGTTCTTCATGAAAATAGCGTGGATTACAATTTTTGTCGCGGTCCTTGTCTGGTCGGGCATATCGCCCAAGGATTATCCAACCTGGGGGCTGGAGGTCTTTCCGGCCGTTGCCGGTGCTGCGGTGCTGTGGTTCACACGCGAGAAATTTCCACTAACAAGCCTGGTCTACGTGTTGATCCTGATTCACTGCGTCATTCTGATAGTCGGCGGTCACTACACGTATGCCGAGGTCCCGATCGGCGACTGGCTGCGTGATGCAACGGGCGGCAGTCGCAACAATTACGACAAGCTGGGTCATCTCGCGCAGGGGTTTGTTCCGGTGATGATCGCCCGTGAACTGGTCATTCGTCTGAAGGTTTTCAATTCGGACGCGTGGCGAAATTTTTTCATCGTTAGTTTCTGCCTGGGATTCAGTGCGTTTTACGAGCTCATTGAATGGTGGGTCGCGTTGATGTCGGAAGAAGCGGCCGAGTCCTTTCTTGGCACCCAGGGCTACGTCTGGGATACGCAGTCGGACATGGGCATGGCGTTGCTGGGTGCCTTGCTGGCGTTGCTGATGTTGTCGAAAGTGCACGACCGACAGCTGCAATCATTGCGTGCCTAGACTGCTTGCAACGCTGTTTCTGACCCTGTCGAGCGGTGTTGTGCTCGCTGGCGAGTGCGTCGTTTTGCTGCACGGGCTTGCGAGGACCTCGATGTCTATGGAGGTGATGCAGGAAGCACTCGAGGACAATGGCTATCTCACGGCGAATATCGACTACCCGTCGCGTGAATTCGAGATCGCCAAACTGGCGCAAATTGCGGTCGGTGAGGGCCTTGAGAAATGTCGGGCCATGCCGGACGTTTCGACCATTCACTTTGTTACCCATTCCCTGGGCGGCATCCTGGTGCGGCAGTACGTCAGCGAACAGCCCATCGCCGAGCTCGGACGCGTTGTGATGTTGGGGCCACCCAACCAGGGCAGCGTCGCGGCGGATGA
>JAUHYO010000105.1 GCA_030426325.1 Gammaproteobacteria bacterium
TAGCCGGTGATGACCGAATCGCGGTCTCCATCGAGCGCAGATTGCAGGCCGACCGCGACAGCCTCCTGGCCTATGTAGAGGTGACAGAATCCGCCGATCAGGCCGAGGGGTGTCAGGTGTCGGGTTACGGTTTGCGGCGGAAACTCCCGGAACGCCTTGAATACGATGACGAGGCCCATGACGATCAGGTAACTGGCAACGATGGGCCGGAACACGTCACTGGGAAAGCTCGATAACAGCAGGGCGCCCGCAGCTGCCCCAAGCATGCCGGGGAGCACGAGGGCCCGGAACAGAGTTTTGTTTATGTTGCCGAATGCATGATGCGAGACGCCAGACACGCCGGTCGTAACACACTCGGCAATATGCACGGTCGCACTTGCCGTGGCCGGTGGTATGCCGGCAGCAAGCAATAAACTGGTCGCCGAAATGCCAAACGCCATGCCCAGAGCGCCATCGATGAGCTGGGCGATAAAACCAACGACGGCATAAAGAAGTAGATCAGTCATGGGGCGGTCCGTCGAGGGGGTGGGCGCTCCAACGCTACAATGCCTGTTGTCGAAATAGTAGCCCCGCCACCGGAAAAAAGTGACACGACTGAACCCTAGCGATATCCGACGTGAGGGTAATCGCTCTACGTGCTACACATAATTGCAGTCAGGAGGATGTCCACCGGCCGGACATTGCCGCCGGGCTGCCGGGATATGAATTCATGCGGGCGTAGAGCACCAGGTAGGCGGACGAACAAACCAGCATGCAGACCAATGGGATGTGCTGTTGCCACACGATAATTTTCTCCGTGGCTCGCATGACGATGACGAACGCAACTTCGCCGGACAAGACCAGCGAATTCAGCAGCAGGAAGATGAAAACCAGCCATTGTGGAATGGCTCTCCACATCGCTCGCGCACCGGTGGCCAAACCCTGGCCATGGACGAATCCGTATAGGCAAACCGTGGAAATACCCAGCGCGACCGGTATCAGGCCCGCCTGAAGGTATACGAGACCACGCAGATCCGAGCCTCCCCGGCCTCCACCAATAAATATGGCCATCAGCGAAATCAGGCAGGATATCGAGGTGAGCGCCAGCACCGTCAGGGTCAAATCAAGAATAGTGCGTTTCATGTCACTAGCCACCAGCGTGCGGTTCAACCAGGCCAAACTTCCACGACACGACCAGGGCAATCACTAAGCCAATCGACAAAACAACGCGAATGGTCAGCGCACGAAGCATTCGCGATGATCGGTCATCCGGGCTGGTCATAGAAGAAAGTGCCGACCCGAGACTGATGACGACCGCCACCAGCAGTATCGCGATTAATGTTTTCATTTTCGAAGCTCTAAGCGGATTGCCGCAAGTCCTTTTTCAATCCAGTCCAGTTTACCATCGACTATCGAGCATCTCTGCGTTCATCCGCTCGAGCCAGCGCCGTATCATCATTCCGTGTTTTCCAGTCGGCGTGCGAGTTAAATAGGGTGCAGGATACGCCCGCCAGGGGCTTCGCTCATTCTTCAGCAACTTCGTTTGCCGGAAAACCCACATCTGTTGCTTCGTCGCCATTCTCTGAGACACTTGCCTGAGCAGACCATGTCATCCAGTAGAATGGAACAAGTTGATCATGTCGAACTTTACACCGGAAAGTTCCGTTTTAGGCGGATCGTTGATTGGACTGGCCGCGGTTCTATTGTATCGGCTCAATGGCCGAATCGCGGGCATAAGCGGAATCGTGCACGGTTTATTTGATCGCGAGGCGGGCGGCGCTGTGTGGCGAGGGCTGTTTGTCGTCGGGCTGATTGGCGGCGGTTGGCTGTATCAGTTGATCGCCGGCACACCTGTCTCCGGGGAATCCGGTTCGCCATTAAGCCTGGTGATACTTGCCGGGCTGCTTGTAGGTGTCGGCACACGCCTTGGCAGTGGGTGTACCAGTGGCCATGGTGTTTGCGGAATCGCCCGATTTTCGATGCGCTCCCTGGTCGCTACAGTGACATTTCTGTTCTTCGGCATAGCGACTGCAACGCTGGTGTACGGGGTATTCATGTCATGAATCGTTCAATTAACATTTCTTTTGTCGCGCTGGGCAGTGGTGCCATTAACGTGGTCGCGTTCATTATCGCCCTGATTGTCGGCGGCTGGGTGGCGAACAAAGTATTGTGACCGGATAATTCACCGACCCGCCAAACCCCTATCCTGAGTTTGCCAGGCCAATGACGAACAACACCGATGCGCATAGGGCTGCGCCGGTTCGTTGCGAGTTCAGCTTGGTCCAGCGTTCAAGATAGTGGACCCAAAAATCCAGCGCTTCTGTGCTTTCTCTCTTTACGGCAGCCAACTCGTTATTCAATGGAACATTGCCCAGGACCGTCACCAACCAAGTTCCTCCGATGTACGCAACCGCGCCGCCGAGCAAGTAGGGCGAACGTGCCATCTCCCATTCGGCGATGGAGACGACCGCGATGACCAGACAAATCAATGCGGTGCCCATAAAGACACCCAGGAACCCGCGATTCAACACGGTGACGTTGATGGTCTGCATCGCCAGTATCCCTTCAGGGTTTGGGACGCGTTGCAGCGCCTTCATGATGAAATTCGAGAAGGCGAAAAATATGCCCCCAATCAGGGCGCTTCCTACGATGGCAGCGAAGATTGCGAGAGTCATCAGAGTGTTCATGCGACTGCCTCCGTAGTACCGGGCTCCCACACACCACGCGCCGCAATCCTTCGGGCGAACGTCGTGAAATCAGCAGCCTCCCGACCGAGCGCACGTTCGACACCGTCGCCGATATACGCATTTCGGCCGTCGAGTACAGTATCGAAGAGATAGTTCAACAGCCAGGCAACATCCTCGGTTACCCCTGCCTCGGCTACCCCTTCGGCAAACGCTTCGGACGGAATCCGCACGAACTGCACACCATGGCTCGCGGCCTCACTTATTTCTTCGGCCAGTTCCGAGAACGTGAGCAGGCGTGGCCCGGTGACTTCGTATATCTCTGAAGCATGGCCTGCTTCCGTCAAAGCGGCGACAGCCACGTCGGCGATGTCGTTTACATCGATGAACGGCTCAGCAACGTTCGCTGCAGGCAGGGCGATTGTGCCGTCGAGGACCATCTGAAGAAATTCGCCTTCGGAGAAGTTCTGCATAAACCAGCTGGATCTGACTATCGTCCATTCGATACCACTCGCCTGGACTATCCTTTCGCAAGCCTGGGCTTCCGCTTCGCCGCGCCCGGATAACAACACCAGGCGCTTAACACCGCTTGCAACGGCTTTGTCGACGAACCGTTGTATCGATTCGGTGGCACCCGGGACAGCGAGGTCGGGGGCGTATGAGATGTAGACCGAGCGAACGCCATCCAATACGGCATCCCAGTCTTCGGGCCTGGCCCAATCGAATGCTGGACTGCCAGATCTCGACCCGGCTCGCACCGGAGTTCCGCGCGACTCAAGGCGCTGAATGATTCGTCGTCCCGTTTTTCCTGATCCGCCCAGGACCAGGGTCAGCTCACTTGAGTTTCTGTTGGTGTCAGTAGATTTACTCATGATTAACTCCTTCCACGTATCGATCGTCGAATCCGAGCGACCTATGCTGCTGCACTCTCACGGACCTGGCCGACCAGTATTGACCAGTCCATGCCAAGGGCCGCGTATACCTCCTGTGCCTTGGACGAGGCATTGTCTCCGAGAATTTCGATCATCAGGCTTGCTGCGTCTGCTGTTACAACACCGCTTTGTATCAACCTGGCAATTCCGGTTTCCCGTTTGGTCATATTGAACGTTCCGCATGCATCCACGGCCACGTAGGCTTCAAAGCCTTCTCTCGCCGCGCGCATTGCAGGAAACGCCGCGCAGACTTCTAATGAAAGTCCGGCAAAGATCAGTTTGTTCCGACCGGTCGCCCGGATTGCGGCCTCGACACGCGGATCGTCCCAGGCATTGACCGTGGTTCGATCAATGAAGGTCTGTCCGGGAAGGGCTGCCTGCAATTCCGGAATAGCGGGACCCCAAAGCGTTTCCGCAGACGTGGTCGTCGTTACGATAGGGAGCCCAAGTGCTTGTGCTGCTTTGGCCAGCCCCACTATGTTTTGCTTGAGTTCAGCGATGGGGTAATCGCGGATGCCCGTCATCAGGCCGACCTGGTTGTCGACAAAAACCACCGCTGCATTGTTCGCGGTGAGCGGCTCGGGATTGTGTGAGTTTCTGGGCATTGTTTTCTCCTAAGTTAAAATCGGAAAGCTATTCATTGGGATGGTCGACCGGGTTAATTGATAAACCCGAACTGACCCTCGTCGTAGGCTTTTTTGACCGCCTCGATTTCGTCGGCCGTATTCATTACAAAGGGCCCTCGCTGGATGAATGGCTCCTTGATTGCCTGGCCGTCGAACAAGGCGAACTGAGCGTGAGAGTGGCTGTTGGTTGAAACACGCACGGTGATTGATTCGCCACGCTCGGTATTTTCAATCGCGATCGCCTGGCCCTTTCGGAGTCTGGCGCCGTTCGCCATTACGGCAACATCAATCTCTCCATCAATCGCGTGTAGCCAGGCGTTTCGGCTGGCGGTGAGTTCGTGCTCAAAGCTCCCGTCACGAGCCAGCCGGCCGTCGAGTATTGTCATGGGCACTCCGGGCGACCTGGCGCCTTCAACGCCATTGGACTCACCCATAGCTACATGGACGCTGTACTGGCTGTTACTGAGAACGGGCATATCCTGTCGTCGGACTAGCAGCGACGAGGGCTCGTCGTAGCGGAGCGCTTGCGGGACGTTGACGAATACCTGGAGGCCGTGAATTCGTGAACCCGCTCTGGGCGATTCGTTGTGTATGGCTCCACGACCTGCTTTCAACCAGTAGAGATCGCCTGGCAGAAGATCGAAGTCGTTACCGAGCGAGTCGCGGTTATGAAAGCGTCCTGTGCTGTCCGGGAATATCAGTGAGACTGCCGACAGACCGGCGTGAGGGTGTGTACCGAACGTTGGCTCGGTCATGACGTAGTGATCGACGAGTACCAGGGGATCCATCGCCGGGCCTATGTCCTTCGCTCGAAAACTCCTGGCTGAAAAGCCTGTCCCGATGGAAAGCGGGTCGCCATTCACCGGCTCCAATTCTGACCGCACATTGGCGGCTTTCAGGTTTGTCGCGTAATCCGTAGCCCTGTTCATGCCGTGCCTCGTGTTGTTTGTCTGAATCGATGGACCAAGTTTAAATTTGGAACAATAAGTATTAGAAGCCCCAAGATTTGAACTCTATGTTTCAAAAATGGAACAATAGGCGCACCAGGCTCGAATAATGGGACAAAGAGAGATGCCAAAGCCTGATCTGAATGACTACTTTTATTTCGTGCATGTCGTTGAGAAGGGCGGGTTCACCCGTGCCTCCGAATCCCTCGGGATCCCGAAGTCACGATTGAGCAGACACATTGTTCGGCTCGAGGAGCGCCTTGATACGGTGCTTATCCAACGCACAACTCGCCAGTCAAAGATCACCGAACTCGGCGAAGTGTTTTACCGGCGAGCGCGCGCAGCGATCGACCAGGTCGAACTCGCTGAGGCTGAATTAAAGCGGAAAAAGAACACGCTGTCCGGGCAGGTTAAATTCAGCTGCTCGGTCGGTGTCGCACAGTTTGCATTGAAAGCGCTAATCGCTCGTTTTATGACGGACAACCCACAGGTCACCGTTTTGCAACAGGTGACCAACCAGAACATCGATCTAATTGCCTCGGGTGTCGATATGTCCATCCGCGGGCATACCGATCCGTTGCCGGATTCAACCTTGATTCAAAGACTCCTGGCTGTTGTTGAGTGGAACTTGTTTACGTCTTCTGATTATCCGATCAACGAGATCGCGACACCGGTGGATTTGAAAAACCATCAAACACTCGCTCTCGGCTGGCAGGCAACCGGGGACCGTTGGCGGTTAGAACACAAATCGGGGGCAACGGAGAATATCCAGATCGCACCTCGACTGAAGAGCGACGACATGGCGACTTTAAAAGAAGCCGCCGGTGAAGGTCTCGGCATCGTCGCCCTACCTGCGTATACCTGCCGTGATGAGTTGGCGTCGGGAAAGTTGCGTCGAGTTTTACCAGAGTGGCATGCGGGCCAGGCGAAGCTCAGCCTGATAATGCCGCGAAGAAGTGGCTTCTCCGCTCCGGTTGTAGCGCTGCAGGAGTTTCTTCAGGCACAGTTTGCCGATTTCGTCGCGATGCCTTGATAGACTGGCCTGCGTCTGAGCCAAATCCGCGCCAACACCAAAGGCGATTGCCAGCTATTTTGCTATGCTTTGTTCTACTCGCGTGACCAGTAGGAGTAATGCATGCGATGGCTACTTCTAATCGTTGGTTCGGCAACAACGGCAATGGCTCTGGGCTTTGCTGCCGTCTATCTACTAAGCGAGATGCAGCTACAAGATAGAGAGGCAGTTCATCAATTCAGCACCAGCATTCCAGACGATGCCGCCAGCATCGAACGAGGCCGTCACATCGCGCGAACGCGAGGATGTTTTGGCTGTCACGGGCAGCAGCTCCAGGGATACGATTTCGACGAACAGTGGGACTGGCCAAAGCGCGCTGTAGCGCCGAACCTCGCCAAGTACGCGCGCACGCATGATGCGCAGACGATCGAAGCAGCAGTAAGGCAAGGCATTGGCGCGGATGGGCGGGAGTTGATGTCCATGCCCTCATTCAACTTCGCGAGACTTAGAGACGACGATCTCGCGGCTTTGATCGCGTTCCTCCGCTCCGCCCCGGTTGTTGAGGTTTCTCTGCCCCGACCGGCGCTGGGCTGGGACGTCCGGTGGGATATTGCCAGGGGGCGGGAACTGTCGATGGCTGATTGGGTTGAAATGGTCCCGCCGTTGCGCCTGGACCCCGCGGTGCAGCCGATTCTTGCGGAGGGCGAGTATCTCGCCATGACGATGTGCAATGAGTGCCACGGGCTCGATCTCCGTGGTGAGAGTTATTACAGCGGTTGGGACTCAGGTCCGCCAACACCGGACCTGGCTATTGTCGCAGCCTATGATCGAGTGCAATTCGAGAGATTGATTGAGAGCGGATACGCGTTGGGCGATCGTAAGCTGGGCCTGATGGCTTTGGTGGCACCCGATCGCTTCCCTTCGCTAAGCGATTCCGAAGTGGACAGCCTGCACCAGTTTCTTCAGTCTCTCGCATCGGAGCCAGCGCCTGACGCGTTTTGGCGTCCTTGATGCTTTTTGCTCACGAGCTTGCGAGTTCACGTCTTTCGCGACCGTTTGCTTCTGACCGAACTAAGACACCAGCCGGGAAACAAGCTGAGTGTCTGCTTGGCTTCGCATAACGGCCACTCATGAATTCTGAGGTAAGATGCCCGCTGCTGACCCGATGCGTACAATCGCAAATGATAGAGGAAGGACAACGAATATGCTGCTTGCCAGAGTATCCCTTACCATTTCGGCGTTCTTGTTTTCAGTGGGGCCCGTTGTTGTAGATCTTTCGTCGTCGCATGTCTTTAATGATGCCTGGCCACCACATGCGCGCTTCCATATGGTTTGGTTGCTTGCAGTTCTTGCTGTTGCAGGCTTGGCCACATTTGCCGGTGCTTGGCTCATAAAGACCGAACAGTCAAAACTGTTTAGGCTGATTACCCTTCCGGGGTGGATGGTCTTGATCCCGTTCTTTGTCGCCGTTTTTACTGTCGGGGCCTACGGTGGTTCGCTTTCTGATATGCCCGATGCTCCAAAGGTGTTCGGGCTCGATGGGAATATCTTCGGGTTCTCTCTTAGCGCGATCTTCCAATCGATAGCAACCTACTCGGCCTGGCAAAGATAGGTGACAATCTCCACCTCAGTAATAGTACTGGGAGCCACTATTCTGAAAATGAGAACTTCCCCCAGGTGGACTTATCGTCCTCTGCTGCGTTTTCAGGATAAGAGAATTCCGCCCCCTTACCTTCGTGCCTGATGGCGCTTACGCTAATCATCATGTTCCAGGTGTCACCTGCGAACTTGTCGCGTAACACTTGTATTTGCCTGTGTGTTCCTGTGGCGAATTTAGGGTCCTTTCTGTTTTCGGGATCTTCAAGCCCAGAATAAGGTACCCAGAATCCAGCATAATCTTTGAGCTCCCATGTCCCGGATTCACCCTATCCTTGCCGCAGCGGCCGTCCAATAGTGCTGCTTTGTCGGTTGGGTTGATAGCGATGGCTTCGGAAGCATTGGCTTCGGCAACTACGAATGGCAGGAGGGCACTCAATAAAAGCAGTCTTGAAATATCTGGCATGGGATTCCACCTTAGTGTCGCAAGTCGTAAAGTAACATTTCGCGTTCTGGATGTATGCGCTGCCTTAAGTAAACATTCATTCGGAATAACCCCTGATATCGTGGACGCTTTCGGGACTGCTGTCCAAATCAGCACTGGTTCCGTGCACTGGGCAAGAATCCGCCTGCTATATTCGCAAAGGAAGCAGCCTGATATGCTGAATCTCCCACATTACTCGTGGCTTAAATACAGGGATACGGTCAATGCCGAAGAAGCCTTCGCAGGGCGCATTGTCAGCGCAATTGCAAACAACCACTCATTGGGCACGTCAGATTGTGACCTTTCAGGAAACGCTGATACTCGGCGTGTCTATGGTGCAGAGATAAGAACCCTGCGCCATTGTCTGACTGCAGGACTGGAGTGCGGATCGGTAGTCGGATGCAGACTTTATTCAAGAAGGTGCCCAGCTATAATCCGGTAGAATAGCATTGCAAGCTTTAGTCGCTATTACCTCGCAGAGTGCGCAACTCAGCAGCTAGCATGGCTCTGGCTGCAGCAGAAAATTCATTGTCCCTCCCAGGCCGAAAACCGTGTTGCTCAAAGGGGTCGTTACGCATTTGATAGAGGTCGCCGGTGAGATACAGTTTCCAGTCCCTGTTTCGAATCCAGGCTTTACCCTCCCATTCCTGGTAGACCCACTCTCTACCCACGTACTCGCCGCCTGTGAAAATAGCTGCAAAGCTGCGGCCATCTATAACCCGGCCCTCACCGAGCGTTGCTCCCGTCAACTCCGCAAGCGTTGGCAGAAAGTCGCTGAAATCGATGAGTTCGTTATTCTCAACGCCCGGCTCGATCGTACCCGGCCAATTGGCGATAAACGGCACATGCGTACCCTGATCGGTCAAGAAACTCTTGCCGCCCTGAATCCGTGTTTCGCCAAGCATTGAGAAAACGGGCTCCTTAATATACTGCCCGTCGCTGTACTCGGTAATGTAGTGATGTGGCGTACCGTTGTCGCTCAGGTAAATAACAAGAGTTTTCTCCCGTAACCCCATGTCGTCCAATGCGGCGATGAGCTTGCCGATCAGCTTGTCCGAGTATTCAACGTTCTCCTTAAACGACTCGTATCGCCCGGTTGGGCCGGTCGGTGGTGGCGTCTCCAAATCGTTGCTGATATCGTGCGCCAGCACCATCGGATAGTAGGCTAGGAAGGGTCGATCCTTGTTGCGCCGTATGAAGTCAATCACATAGTCATTGAATACGTCAGGACCATACAAGTCCTGGGTGTCGTTTCTAATTTTTCCATTCTCGTAGATGAGCGGCTCATAGTATCGAGGCCCTTCATGCCAACCGAATACGGCACTCTCACCAAAGCCCATCTGGCGAATATGATTGGGCTGGTCTTTGAGGAGCGCCATTTGCCATTTTCCGAATAGCGCCACCGAGTAGCCGGCGTTGCTGAGGATGTGCCCGAACGTAACCTCATCGTCCGGAATGCTT
>JAUHYO010000106.1 GCA_030426325.1 Gammaproteobacteria bacterium
CAAGACCAAGACCGTCGGCGGCAAGACCGTTCAGGACATGATCACCGACAAGATCGCCACCATCGGCGAGAACATGTCGCTGCGTCGCATGTCCACGCTCGAAGGCACTCAGGTCGTGTCCTATGTCCACAATGCTGCGGCAGACGGCATGGGTAAGATCGGCGTTCTGGTAGCGCTGTCCGGCGAAAACGAAGCCTTCGGCAAGCAGGTTGCGATGCACATCGCCGCTGTGAACCCGGCGGCCCTGTCCTCGGCAGACCTTGATCCCGCAGTTGTCGAGAAAGAACGTCAGATCCAGATCGACATCGCGCGCGAGTCGGGCAAGCCCGAGCAGGTCATCGAAAAGATGATCGTCGGCCGCATGAAGAAGTTCCTCAGCGAAGTCACGCTGCTGGGCCAGTCTTTCGTGATCAACCCGGACCTGACCGTCGAAGACGCCGCCAAGGAAGCCGGTGTCGAGATCACCGGATTCGTTCGTTTCGAAGTCGGTGAAGGCATCGAGAAGAAAGAAGACAATTTTGTCGAAGAGGTAATGGCCCAGGTCAAAAGCGCCAGTTCCTGATACTAGTGAGAAATCCCACCAAAGCCGTGGATATAAGGATGTTCTATGAGTGACACGCAAGGCCGGTATCGTCGTGTATTGCTGAAACTCAGCGGTGAAGCGCTGATGGGAGATCTGGACTACGGCATCGAGCCACGCGTCATTCAACGAATTGCCGCTGAGATTGCGACGGCTCGCAATGCCGGCGTTGAGATCGCGATCGTCGTCGGCGGTGGCAACATCTTCCGGGGTGAAGGATTGGCCCGTTCCGGCATGGACCGGGTGACGGGCGACTACATGGGCATGCTCGCCACGGTCATGAACGCGCTGGCGATCCAGGATGCGCTGGAGTCGCTCAATGTCTTTGCGCGCGTCATGTCGGCACTGAAAATCAACCAGGTCTGCGAAGACTATATTCGCCGGCGCGCTGTTCGCCACCTGGAGAAAGGCCGCGTCGTTATTCTCGCGGCTGGCACCGGCAATCCCTTCTTTACCACGGACACAGCCGCGAGCCTGCGCGCAATCGAAATTGGTGCTGATGTGTTGTTAAAAGCGACCAAGGTGGATGGCGTCTACGATTCTGACCCGATGAAAAATCCCGGTGCGAAGCGTTTTGAGACAGTGTCGTATGATCGTGTGCTGGCAGACAAATTGAATGTGATGGATGCGACGGCAATAGTGATGTGCCGGGACAATCATTTGCCGTTACGTGTGTTCGACCTGACCCAAAAGAATGCTTTGGTCCAGGCGATGTCGGGAGACGAAATCGGAACGGTCGTTACGGCCTGAGCAAGAGACATAAGAGGGCACTATCGTGTTGGATGAAATCAAGAAAGATGCCGCCGATCGAATGGCGAAAAGCGTTGCCGCGCTGAAGCAGGAGCTGACGAAGATTCGCACGGGTCGCGCGCACACGAGCTTGCTGGATCACATTACTGTGGAGTACTACGGTAGCCAGACGCCTCTGAACCAGGTGTCAAACGTCGGCGTGGAAGACTCGAGAACGCTGGTAGTGACTCCGTGGGAAAAAGATATGGTCCAGCCGATTGAAAAGGCAATTATGAATTCCGATCTTGGACTCAATCCGGCAACAGCGGGGACTGTCATTCGCGTCCCGTTACCGGCACTGACCGAGGAGCGTCGCAAAGACATGATTCGTGTCGTGCGTAATGAGGCGGAAGGCGGACGGGTTGCAATCCGTAATATTCGGCGCGACGCGTTGAATGACGTTAAGGATCTGCTGAAAGAAAAGATGATCGGCGAGGACGATGAACGTCGTGCCGAAGGCGAAGTCCAGGTTATTACAGACAAATACGTGAGCCAGGTCGATGCGCTGCTGGCTGAAAAAGAATCCGAATTGATGGAGATATAAGGGGTCACTCCTTATATAGGGCTTTCGTAACGTGTCAGAACCGTCGAGCAAAGCGTTGAGGACTGACAATGTGCCGCGGCACGTTGCAATCATCATGGATGGCAATGGACGCTGGGCCAAAGCCAAGAACAAGGCGCGCCACACGGGACATCGCGCCGGCGTTAAATCGGTTCGAATGTCGGTCGAAACGGCCGCCGAACGCGGCGTCGAATACCTGACTCTGTTCGCTTTCAGCAGCGAGAACTGGGCCCGACCTGAAGAAGAGGTCAGCGCGTTGATGAACTTGTTTGTCGAAGCGCTGCGACGAGAAGTGGCGGAGCTGCATCGTAATAACGTACGACTGAAGTTCGTCGGCGCACTTGATGAATTGAATAACGGCTTACGTGACAAGATCGCGAAGGCGGAAGCGAAAACGGCGGAAAACACCGGCTTGCGACTGACCGTTGCGATTGCCTATGGCGGCCGATGGGATATTGTCCAGGCGACGCGTACGCTGGCACGCCGGGTCGCTGAAGGTGAGATCGCGGTTGATGACATCGGCGATCGGGAATTTGCCGCGGAACTGGCATTGTCAGAAACACCGGATCCCGATCTTTTAATCAGGACCGGTGGCGAACAGCGTATCAGCAACTTCCTGTTATGGAATCTTGCCTACGCGGAACTCTGGTTTAGCGATGTTTTGTGGCCGGAGTTCGATCGGGAAGCATTTGATGCGGCGTTGTCTTTCTACGCCAGCAAGCAACGTCGCTTCGGTCACACGGGCGACCAGGTCGAGGCGGTAGGATGCTGAGAACACGAATTATTACAGCGGTCATATCGCTTCTTGTTCTGGGTGCCGTGCTGTTTGTGCTGCCGCCGGATGCGGTCCAGTTCGTTATCGGTATTCTGATTTTGGCCGGTGCCTGGGAATGGTCCGGGTTTCTTGGATCAAAAAGCACGCCGTTGCGTCTCTTTTACGTGGCGCTGGTCGGCGCACTTGTGGCGTTAGTCGCAATTTCAGATCTGACTGTTTTGATTTTGCAAATTGCCTGTGCCTGCTGGTTTGTCGCATTTATCTGGACTTTCTTTTTTCCGACACCGATCCCGATGGTGGTTCGCTGGACAGGTGGGGTATTGGTACTGATTCCGCTGTTTGTTGCCTTGCTGGTCCTGTACCGACTCGACGCTCAATTGCTGCTGTTTGCGTTATTGATTGTATGGGCGGCCGACATCGGTGCCTATTTCACCGGCAAGCAGTTCGGACGAGTTAAACTGGCGCCCGCCATCAGCCCGGGCAAGACCTGGGAAGGGGTATTTGGCGGCCTCCTGCTGGTTGGCATCCTGTCGGTCATCTGGGGCCGGATTGACGAATTGCCGCTCGGAGTACTGGTGCCTTTTTGCCTGGCTGTCGCTGCGCTGTCGATTGTCGGTGATTTGACGGTCAGTATGTTCAAGCGAGCCGCCGGTGTTAAAGACAGCGGCAAACTCTTTCCCGGACACGGTGGCGTGCTTGATCGCGTTGATAGTGTTGCGGCGGCGGCACCACTATTTGCACTGGGCGTGGTTTGGCTGGGCCTGGTGTAATGGCGCGTTCAGCTAGCATTCATCGCCTGTCGCATAGGCTCGTGTGCAACACTGCGGGAACTGCGGCTTCTGCTGTCAGTCCACTAGAAATGATGGCGCGCTATGACTGACATTCTTACCGATATCACAGCCTTTGTTGTACTGATCAGCATTCTGGTCGCCGTACACGAATACGGGCACTATATTGTCGGCCGCTGGGCTGGCATGAAGGTGCTGCGATTCTCGATCGGCTTCGGCAAGCCTGTCTGGATGCGTGTGGGCGGCAAGGATCGCACCGAGTATTGCGTTTCAGCGATTCCATTGGGTGGCTACGTGAGGTTCCTGGACAGCCGCGAGGGCAGTGTTGCGCCCGAGGACGAAGGACGTGCTTTCGACCATCGGCCGATTCCCGCGCGCATCGCGGTATTGCTCGCAGGCCCCGCATTTAATTTCGTTTTTGCCGTTCTGGCCTACTGGTTGCTGTTTGCCGGCGGCGTCGTTGTCCCACAGCCTGCGGTCGGTGCTGTTGCACCGGACTCCTACGCGGAACAGGCAGGTCTCGAGTTTGGCGACAAGATCATTGCTGTCGGTGACAAGGCGACGGGTGAATGGGAGGACACGCTGGTCGCGATTCTGGGTGAAATGGTTGACGATGGCCGAATTCCCATGACCCTGCAGACTGCCGAAGGCCAGCAACGCCAGACGGAAATCGATGTCGGTGCGGACAAGACGCGTCTTACTGAGCCCGGCCAGTTATTCGACGGTCTGGGCTTTGAGCCCTGGCAGCCGCCGGCCATTATCGGCGAGCTGCCCACGGATGGAGCGGCCTTTGCCGCCGGTTTCGAGATCGGCGATCGCATTTTGACCATCGATGGCGAGAAAGTTAATAATTTCAATGAACTAAGGGCCGTTGTCGAGCCAAGGCCGGGCAAGGAAGTCACGGTTGAATTTGTTCGCAACGACGCGCTCCGGTCGCTGCAGCTGGTGTTGGGCGAGCAGGAGGTAGATGGCAAGAAGCTTGGCCTTCTTGGCGTCGCATTGTCCCAGGCAACGGGAGACTATTACACCCGGCGTGTTTTCACACCGTTGCAGTCGCTCGGCGCGGCGGCGGATAAGACCTGGGCCTCAACCGTGTTTACCGTGCAGATGCTCGGGCGCATGGTAACCGGCGATGTCTCGATCAAAAATATCAGCGGGCCGATCAATATCGCTCGAATTGCCGGTGACTCGGTTGATCGTGGCTGGCGCTATTTTGTCGGGATTCTGGCAATCATCAGCATCAGCCTTGGCGTTCTCAACCTGTTGCCGATCCCGGTGCTTGACGGCGGTCAGATTGTCTACCAGCTTGTCGAGGCGCTGAAGGGCTCGCCCCTGACGGAACGTGCGCAGATTATTGGACAACAAGCAGGCATACTCGCGTTGCTGCTACTTATGAGCTTCGCCTTTTACAACGATATCTTCGGCTAACGGTAATATTTGTAGATGAGAAATTTCGTACTCGCTTTGCTGGCATTGCTTCCGCTGACAACCTTTGCGGCCGGCGAATTCGTGGTCAAGGATATGCGAGTCGAAGGGCTGCAGCGCATTTCCGAGGGTACGGTATTCAATTACCTGCCGATTAACATTGGCGACACCATTGACTCGGTGCGAATTGGCGAGGCTATTCGGGCCCTGTACGGTCAAAACCTGTTCGATGATATTGAAATGCGCCGCGACGGCGAGACCCTGATTGTGGTTGTCAAGGAGCGGCCGTCGATTGAGCGGTTTACCATCGAAGGCAACAAGGATATCAAGACTGAAGACCTGATGGAGTCGCTGCGTGGCGTAGGATTGGCACGTGGCCGAACCTTCGATCGTTCCGTACTCGACAACGTCGAAATGTTCCTGCGCGAGCAATACTACGATCGCGGAAAATACGGTGTCGAAATAACGACCAAGATTGTGGACCGGCCAAATAACACGGTTGCGATAAATATCGATGTCAAGGAAGGCGAGCGCGCCAAGATTCGCCAGGTCAATATCGTTGGCAATAATTCCTTTGACGAGAAACAGATTCGCGAAGACTTTGAACTTGATACCGCAAACTGGTTGTCGTGGATTCGACAGGACGACCGGTACGCGAAAGAGGCGCTGGAAGGCGACCTGGAAACATTGCGGTCCTTTTATATGGATCGCGGCTTTGCCGATTTCCGAATTGAATCAACGCAGGTTGCGATATCGCCAAACAAGAAAGATATCTTCGTGACCATTAATGTCGTTGAAGGCGATGTCTATACGATATCCGACATCAAGATTGTCGGTGAGATGGTTGTCCCGGAAGCAGTACTGCGCAGTTACGTTTTCGCGCAGCCTGAATCCGTTTTCAATCAGAACCTGCTAACACGCTCAGCGGAGTTCATGCAATTCCGCCTCGGCCAGGAAGGCTACGCCAATGCTGAGATCGAACCTGTTCCCGAACTGGATCATGATGCCAAATCCGCGGCGATTACTTTTTATGTGAATCCTCAAAACCGCATTTATGTTCGGAACATCAACTTCAATGGCATTAACCAGGTCGACGACGAAGTGTTGCGTCGCGAGGTGCGCCAGATGGAAGGTTCGTTCCTTTCCAATTCGCTGATGGACCGCTCGAAAATTCTGTTGCAGCGACTGCCGTATATCGAGCCCGGCGTTGACTACAGCACCACGCCGGTGCCGGGGAGTCCGGATCTTGTGGACGTGGATATCGATCTGGAATATCGCATGCCCGGCCAGTTTTCCGGCGGTGTCGGGTATTCGGAATCGCAAAAAATCCTGCTCAACGGAAGCATTGTGCATACCAACTTTCTTGGCACAGGCAACCGGGTTGCATTGGAATTGAATTCTGGTCGGTATCAGAAGCGCTACAGTCTTTCGCATACGGATCCGTACCGCACGATGGACGGTGTGCGCAGGACGATGAGTATCAACTACCGCGATATCACCCAGTTCACCTCCGCGTCATCCGATTTCTCGACGACCAGCGCGGGTGCATCGGTGGATTACGGATATCCAATTACCGAACATCAAAGTCTTTCTTTCGGTCTGTCATACCAGCATGCGGAACTGGTTTCGTCATCGAACAGCACGCTGCAGGCACAGCAATGGGTAACGAACAACGGCAATCCCTTCGTCGAAGACCTCGGCAACGGACTGACATTCTTCGGAACCGAGTTTGACACCTATGAAGCGATCGTGGGGTGGTCTTACGACAGCCTGAACAGCTCACTGTTTCCGACGCGCGGCACGCGACAACAGTTGTTCTTGAGCATGGCAGTGCCAGGGAGCGACGTTGAGTACTACCAGGCTCGCTACAATTTTACGAAGTATTTTCCGGTAACCGGGCGATGGATTATCAGTGCCAATGCTGAACTCGGTATTACGGAGGGTATCGGTGGAACGACTGCGACGCCGCCCTACAAGCAGTTCTATGGTGGAGGCCCGCAATCCGTGCGTGGCTTTAAAGAGTCCTACCTGGGGCCGCGCGACAGTTTCGGGCGACCCTATGGCGGCAACGTTTTGGCCGCCGGACAGGTTGAGCTTATAATTCCATTGCCGGAGAAATTCGCGAGTCAGGCGAGGGCAAGTCTTTTCTACGACTTTGGCAATGTTTTCAGCACGGGTGAAGTCGGTTTTACGGACAAATTGGGCACCCCGATGGAGTACGACGTGGACTTCAAGGAGCTGCGTACCTCCGTCGGTATCGGTGTACAGTGGCTTGCACCGCTGGGACTATTCAGGTTCAGTTACGCGTATCCCCTGAATGCGTATAAGGGCAATGACAGATTTTACGGAGACGAAGTCGAGCGGTTTCAGTTCTCCATCGGACAAGCGTTTTAATGGAATGGGATAGATGAGATTTATGAAGAATCAATTTGTTAAAGCAGCACTTGGTGTCGTGATGGTCTGTGCGTTCGCACTTCCCGCGGCGGCGCAGGAAGTCAAGATTGGCGTTGTCAGTCTGCAGGCGATTGTCGAACGTGCCCCTCAGACGAAGGCTGTTATGGATGCCTTGCGTGAAGAGTTTGCGCCGCGCGAACGCGAAATTCTCGCGAAGCAAAAGGAAATTGAGGACCTGCAAGCGAAGGTTCAAAAAGACCTGGCTGTCATGGGTGAGACCGAACGCCGAAATGCAGAAAAGAATCTTCGAGACCTGGGTCGCGACTTTCAGCGATTGCAGACCGAATACCAGGAAGACAGCAACGTACGGCAGAACGAAGAGTTCGGCGTACTGCAGCGCTCGGTATTGAAGGAAGTTCAGGATTATGCGCAAGCGCAGGGCTACGACCTGATCGTGGGTGATGGCGTGCTGTACGTGAGCAGCTCGGTCAATATTACGGAAGAAGTTCTGAACGCTATCGTTGCCAACTACAAAGCGACGTCAGAGTAAGCTGGCGTCGGGCGCCCTGTATGCCGATCAGCCTCGGAGAACTTGCTGCCCATTTCGGTTGCGAGCTGATCGGTGATCCGGACACGCTCGTCAAAGGTGTCGCTTCACTGCGGAGCGCCGGGCCGGATTCGCTGAGTTTTCTTTCCAGTTCTGCCTACCTCGCGGAACTGCCTTCGACGCGGGCGGCCGCTGTCATCCTGCGAAAGCAGGACGCGGCGAACTGCCCGGTTAACGCGTTGCTCAGTGAGCAACCGTATGCCACCTATGCGCGCATGGCGGCTGTTGTCTGCCCCGAGCCTGTCCATGCGCCCGGGATCCATTCGTCCGCTGTCGTCTCGGATTCGGCGACCATCGCCGATACCGCCCACATCGCGGCGAACGTCGTGATCGGTGAGCAGGTCAGCATTGGCGAGAATACCGTGATCGGTGCCGGGTCTGTGATTGGGCGCGAATGCGAGATCGGCAGCGACTGCAACCTGGTCGCGAATGTTACGCTGGTCAAGCGCGTCCGGATTGGTGATCGATGCATAGTGCATCCGGGCGCCGTTATTGGTGCGGACGGATTCGGCAATGCCATGACACCCCAGGGGTGGGTTAAAGTTCCTCAGCTCGGCGGCGTTAGCATTGGAAACGATGTTGAAATTGGTGCAAATACGACTATCGATTGCGGCGCAATCGGCGATACGGTGATCGATGACGGAGTACGCCTCGACAATTTGGTCATGATTGCGCACAACGTAAAAGTTGGTGCGCATACCGCGATGGCGGCCATGACCGGAATCGCCGGTAGTACGACAATCGGCAAACGCTGCATGTTTGCCGGGCAGGGCGGGTCGGTTGGTCATGTCACCATTTGCGACGATGTTATTGTGGCTGCCAAATCGTTCGTCAGCAAAGACATTACGGAACCTGGTACCTACGGCGCCAGCTTTCCGGCCGAGAACGCAAAATCCTGGGCCCGCCAGGTCGCACGATTTCGACGTCTTGGGTCCCTTATTGATCGCGTAAAGAAGCTCGAACAATGATTCATTCGACTGTCATCATTTCTGAGTCTGCGAAGCTCGCAGACGGTGTTGAGATTGGGCCCTACACCGTAATTGGCGATGAAGTCGAGATTGGGGCGGGAACCAGGATCGACAGCCATGTCGTGATCAACGGGCCAACGCGCATCGGTGCCGACAATCACATTTATCAATTCGCATCGATCGGTGATGATCCGCAGGACAAGAAGTATGCCGGGGAGCCGACGCGGCTCACGATTGGCGATCGCAACACGATTCGCGAGTTTTGCACGATCAGCCGCGGCACGTCGCAGGACAAAGGGGAAACACGAATAGGCGATGACAACTGGATCATGGCCTATGTCCATATCGCACACGACTGTGTTGTTGGCGATCGAACAATTATGGCGAATAACACGACGCTGGCGGGGCATGTGCATGTTGGTGACTGGGTGATCTGCGGCGGGTTCAGCGGCGTTCACCAGTTCTGCAAAATCGGTGCGCACGCCTTTCTCGGGATGTACGCGGGAATTAACGCGGACGTGCCGGCCTATACGCTGGTCTCCGGGCAACCGGCGAAGCCAAAGGGCATCAATAGTGAAGGCCTCAAACGTCGCGACTTTTCCGTCGCCCAGATTCGCAATATCAAAGACGCCTACCGGCTTGTTTACCGCAAAGGCCTGAAACTGTCGGAGGCCATGCTGCAAGTTGAGTCGAAACTCGAAACGCAGCCTGAGCTGGCATTGTTTCTAGAATCACTGCGTTCGTCCGAACGCGG
>JAUHYO010000107.1 GCA_030426325.1 Gammaproteobacteria bacterium
GGCCGATCCTGAGAAAACATTCATTATATATCGCAAAATCAGTTAGTTATGTATTCCCGGCCGGTTTGGCACAGAAGCTGCAAGTCTAGGCATGACCACGAACTTTAAGAGGAAGACATCATGGGCATATTCACGAGATTCAGTGACATCGTGAACTCCAATATCAACGCGATCCTGGACAAGGCAGAGGATCCCGAGAAGATCGTTCGGCTGATGATCCAGGAAATGGAGGACACATTGGTTGAGGTGCGGTCCGCCGCTGCCCGGTCGATCGCCGACAAGAAAGACCTGAACCGCAAAATTGAAGGCCTGGAACGCGACCTCAACGATTGGGATCAAAAAGCCGAACTTGCATTGCGCAAGGGTCGTGAGGATCTGGCTAAAGCGGCGCTGGTGGAGAAATCACGGGTCGCAGCCGCTGTCGATGTCTTAAAGCAAGACTACCTGGCCGTCGATGAAGGCCTGGCAAAACTAAACGAGGATATTTCCCGTCTCGAAGCCAAGCTCGGCGACGCCAAGACACGCCAAAAAGCGCTGCTGGCCCGACACAAGACGGCGAGCAGTCGACTGGCGGTGCGCAAGAAGATCCACGATTACAAGATCGAAGATGCAATGGTTCGGTTTGAGCAATACACGCGGCGTATCGACGATGTTGAGGGTCGCGTAGAAGCCTATGACATGGGTCTGCCAAAAGACCTGAACCATGAATTCGCCAGCCTGGAGGCTGAGGAATCGGTTAAAGAGGAACTTGCCGCGCTCAAGCGCCGTGTTGCCGCGACCAAGGCTGCGCAGGCGGAAACCGAATAGAAGTTAGGCCAAGGAGAAAATTGATGAGTCGAGATACCTGGAATTCAGACTACGGACCCTTACGCGGCTTCTATCGCGACCGTGAGAATGGCTGGATTTTTGGCGTCTGCGCCGGGCTTGCCGACCGGTTCAACTTCCGGGTTGGTACGGTACGAGTGATTGCGATAATTTCACTCTTGCTGTTCTTCTGGTTAACCGTCGCTCTGTACCTCGGTGCCACGGTGCTAATTCGGGAGAAGCCGCTGGTTTATTCCGGTCGTCAGTCAGAATACGACTTCTGGGAACGTTATCGCCGTGACTACAGGAGACATTCGTGAGTACGATAAGTGCCGGGACCGCAGGACGCTTCTACCGTGATGCGGATCGCGCGATGCTGGGAGGAGTCTGCGCGGGGCTGGCCCGTTACCTGGGCTTCAACCTGAGGGCTACGCGAATTCTGGCGTTCATTGCGTTTCTGATGTTCATGCCGTTCGTGGTTCTCGCCTATCTCGCGATTGTGTTCCTCGTTCCTGCCGAGTCAAGCGGTGAGACCGTCGTCAAGACGCGACGTCGATCACGATTTTGCGGCAGGCGTCGCAAGACGGACAAAATCGACAAGGATGATGCCGACGAAACGCCGGCGAAATCACGGCTTGCCGAGGAGATCGATCAGCGCTGCAAGTCCATGGACGAACGACTCAGAATTCTCGAGAAACATGTCACGTCGAAACGCTTCCAGCTTGAGCAGGAGTTGAGCAGGCTGTGATGACAGGAATTAGCAAAGGGATGCGTCTATGAGCACTATGTTTTACGTCGTTTGTATTGTTGCTGTGGTATTCGCCGCGGACAGTTATCAAAAGTATTTAAAAATGAAACAAGAAAAATCAAAAAATGATCCGGAAATTGCAGCATCCCTGGAGAAAATCGAGATGCTGGAAGAGCGAATCCGGGTTCTGGAGCGTATCATCACCGAGAACAAGCACGATCTCGGGCGCGAAATCGACAATCTGTAGGCAAAAAAACGCCCGTCAATAGACGGGCGCCTTCATTAGCTATTGACTCAGCGCGCTATTCAGCTTTTGCCTTGTACGCGCGAATCTCGACGTTGAACTGCTCTACCGTTCGCGTTTGCTCGTCGACAGCTGCATTGTATTTCTTATCGAACATTTCCTTTCGCTGTTTCTTGGCCTCTTCGTCGTCATCGGCAAGTGCCTGCATAGCGACAACTTCCTCCGCTTCGATGCATGACAGGTAGGTTGCCATGTCCTCCTGGTACTTCGAGATCACTTTGACACCGGCGAGCATTTCATCTTTGGTCGCTGTTGAGCCGTTTGGGAGATTCTTTGGCGACGGTGGATAGTCGCAGGCAATTGCCTGGAAACCGAACAGCAGGAAGGCCGCGGAAACGCATACTTTTTTCATCATAGTCATAGAGTCAACTTCTGGTCGAACCGGCATGTGAATATCCGGCGTGTTTGAGGGTTTGCGGTAATTTAATCATGTTGCCGCGCCAGAGTGAAGTCAGCCGAACAGGGCTCGATAGGTATCCGTGCCATCGGCCTGGGCGCGCAGCAGTTCCTGGTAGTTGTCGGAACTCATCGGGTCGCCAAACAGGTGCCCCTGAACATAGGTGCAACCGAGTTTTTGCAAAAATACGAGCTGTGCCTCGGTCTCGACCCCTTCGGCGACGACATCCATATTCATATTTCTGCCCATCTGGATAATCGTGTCGACGATGGTTGCGTCATCGGGGTTTGTGACCACATCCCGGACGAACGACTGGTCAATCTTCAGTGTGCTGATGGGAAATTGCTGCAGTGCACTCAGTGACGAATAACCAGTTCCAAAATCATCGATAGCAAGATGTAATCCCAATGCGTAGAGCTGGTCGAGCATCTTGATGGTTCTCTCCGGATTCTCCATCAAGGTTGTTTCAGTAATTTCGAGTTCAAGAGATGTCGGGGATACTTCGTGACTGCGAAGTATTGAGCTTATTCGCTTGATGAAGTTTTTCTGCCGAAGTTGTTTTAGTGACAGGTTGACAGAAACGCGCCCGGGCGATGAAACGGACATTTGCCACAGCCGAAAGTCTTCGCATACTTTGTCGAGAACCCATTCACCGATTTCGATAATCAGGTTTGTTTCTTCAGCAATTGGTATGAAGTCCGCCGGCAATATAAGCCCTCGGTCGGGCAGCTCCCATCGAACGAGGGCCTCCGCGCCAAAAACCTCGCCGGTTTCCAGGTTGTACTTGGGCTGATAGTGAACCAGGAGTTCGTCACGCTCAAAGGCACGTTTCAGCTTGCTCTTGGTCATCAAGCGTTCGACCGAGGCCTCATTCATTTTTGGTGCGTAATACGAATAAACGTTGCCGCCGGATTTCTTGGAGTGATACAGCGCAGCGTCGGCATTGCGAATAAGGTCGATGACATTTGGGGCATCTTTCGGGTAGTACGCGATTCCCAGGCTCGCGGTCATGAACACTTCGTTGCCTTGTACGAAGAACGGGTCCGCAAGGCGATCGAGTAATTTCTGTGCGAGCGCGGTCGTTTTGTCCTTACCGAGTTCGTCCGGAGACATGTCATCGATGATCACGGCAAATTCATCACCGGCAAGCCGTCCGATTACGGAATTAACCGGTAGCGCTGCGGCCAGACGTTCCGCCACCGTTTCAAGCGTGGTGTCCCCGGCAAGGTGACCGAATGTATCGTTGATTTCCTTGAAATAGTCGATATCAACGTAAAACATGCAGAGAGATTTTCCCGAACGCCTGGCTCTTGCAATTCCTCGCTGCAAAAGATGCTGAAACTGCATCCGGTTCGGGATTTTTGTTAGCGGATCAATCCTCGCGAGATAGCGAATTCGCTTTTCCGCCCGCCGTCGTTCAGTAATATTCTGCGCGGCATAAATTCTTCGCGCGGATGTGCCATCCGTCGAATCGATGATTGAGCACGTGTAGGACACAGGAATCGATTCGCCGAATTTGCTTTCGAAAATTGCTTCCTTGGGTAGCCCGGACGGTGAGTCGGTTGCGAGAGAGGGTCCTTTCGAAGTATTGACCACAAAGTCGATGCTGACGTTGAAAAGCTCCTCTTCCTCGTAACCCAAAAGCTGTGTCGTCGCGGCATTGATGCGTGTGATCGTTCCATCATCGCTGGTGACAATAATGGCTTCGTTCATACCTGACAGAATACTGTCGACGTAGTCCCGCGAATGCGTGGTTTTTCGCAGTCGATGGCGCATGTCGTTGAAAACAGAGGCCAGATCACCAAGTTCGTCTTTGCGAGATACCAGCAAGGGTTCGCCAAAGTCGGCGTCACGCAGTTTCTCAGCCTGGATCTTGAGGGCTCTTATTCGCTTGGTCTGGTTTCTGACGACCAGCCAGATAACACCACCGCACAGCAACAATGCGGCCAGCGTCCCTGCGCCAGCCCAAAGGTAGCTAATGCGCCGACTTTCCAGTTGCTTGTTACGAAGCGCCGCGGCGAATCGCCGGGATTCGGCACGCAGCCCGGTAACATCGAAGACGGCAGACAGTTGACCAACCTCATTACCTTCGATCACCAGCGGCATGCCGATTATGAGACGTTCGTCGAACCAACGGGTTTCGAGCGGGTTGTCATCCACCGCGATATTTCCGGCGCGATGCGACTGGCCGGAATCTGAGACGAGTCGAATTCCAATCAGAGTCTGGTTATCGATCAGCGCGGCATTCAATGCACGTTCGACGTCAGCCGCCTGGTCGCTTTCGATAACCCGGCCTATGCCCATAGCAGCAACTGCAAGTTGTGCACGTGCGACCAGTTCGAATTCCGCCTGCAGGATCTGGTCAAACTCGCTCGAGCCGGTTTCGACAATTTCATTGGCCAGCCATCGATACTGACCGTCGAAAACGGACAACATGATGCCTGACGCAACAATACCTATTGCGACGGCGAGCAGTAGCAGGCGAGGTGTTTTCTTGCCGATCATTCTCGATCTTATTATTCGGCCGGAAAGAGCGTTCTAGTGTATCACTGGCAATGCCCGGAAATACGATCTTTCCATTTTGTTAAAAAACAGGCTTCAGTTTTCACGTTTCTCTTTAAATTCAAGGGGTTTTGCCTGACCCGTGGTCTTCATCGCACCCTCCACGACGGCGCCCTCGGCGACCGCAATCGCCTCCGCGCTGACCGTGCCGGATATCCGCGCGGTATTGGTAATTTCGACCTTGCCCTCGGCCGTGATATCGCCCTCGATTTGTCCTGCCACAATCACGTTGTCGGCGTGAATACTGCCTTGCCAAAAGCCGTTTCGTGCCAGCGTGACCGTACCTTTAATATCGCAGTCGCCCGCGATCTCGCCGTTAACGATGAAATCGCCGTCGCCGCTTATTTCGCCGCTGATTTTGCAACCTTCATTGATGAGCGTTGCTTTGCCCGTCGATTGGTCGCGCATCCGTCTGAGTGGTGATTCATTCATCCTGTTGGGGCTCCGCATTGAGGAGGGTGTCGGTCCGGCGAATATACCCTATTTGGTTTTTTTCTCGCGATATCCGTATCCCATCGATTCGATCTTGATGAGGATGCCGCCTTCGAAAATGAGTCGGCGCATGAACTTTCGAGGCCCGAAATTGTAGACGTACTCCGTCACGGCAACCTCCTCGGTGAACCGGGTATGCCCTGGGAAGCGCTCAATCCGGACGCCGCCCCCGTAAGTACGTCGATCGGGCAGCTCAACGCCACGAACGACAACGCCAATTTGCCGAACGCTTGTCGGTTCCCCACAGGCGTTAAGAACCTGTTGTTCGTGCATGTCCTCAATGACGATTTTCTGGCCACAGCGAAATGCAAGTGCCGCGGGACTGTGCAGCAACAAAAGCAGCGCAATTGCAGCTGTTGCCGGTCGGTGCCACTGTGCAGGATTCTTGTACATGGTTTGCATGAAGATTGTAGACCAATTTGCGTGGGCGAGGTTGCCAATGCCAATCCGTGCTAAATAGCGCGTGGTCTGGGCGGTTATGGTAAAACTGCACGCGACAAAAACTAATTCTCCAGGATGGTCACTTGAAGCAGGGATTCGACAAACGCCTGAAAGCTGTTGCTGATGCCGGCGACCTTTTGGTTGGCGGGTTAAAGGGCATAGAGAAAGAGTCGTTGCGCGTGATGCCGAATGGCGAACTCTCGATGCGGAATCACCCGATCGGCCTGGGTTCAGCCCTCACGAACCACTATATTACGACCGATTTTTCCGAGGCTCTGCTTGAGTTCGTGACCCCGGCATTTGGCACGACCTGGGAAGCCTTGCAATGCATCTGCAATATTCACCAGTACACCTATTCAAAACTCGGCGATGAAATGCTCTGGCCGGCCAGCATGCCGTGTCGCATACCGGCCGATGATGATATTCCGCTTGCCCGCTACGGTCGGTCCAACGTCGGCCGGATGAAGACGATTTATCGCAGAGGCCTCGGCTACCGATACGGTCGTCAGATGCAAACAATTGCCGGTGTGCATTTCAACTATTCGATCCCGGAGTCGTTCTGGGCAGCATACCGGGATATTGTTGGCGAGACAGCCAACGCGGACGAATTTCGCTCGGAACAATACCTGGGGCTGATTCGCAATTTCAAAAGATTCGGCTGGCTGGTGCTGTACCTGTTCGGCGCCTCGCCGGCGCTTTGTAAATCCTTTGCTGGTGGCAACGTCGCTTCATTGCAGTCACTCAATAAGGATACTTATTACGAACCATTCGGTACGTCCCTTCGGATGAGTGACCTTGGTTATAGCAACAAGAATCAGTCGCGCATCAACATCTCGCTGAACAGCCTCGAAGAATACGTTCGAGACCTCAGCAAGGCGATTGCAACCCCGGAGCCGGACTACGAAAAGATCGGTGTCAAGGTTGATGGCCGCTACCGGCAACTGAATGCCAATCTGCTGCAGATCGAGAATGAATATTATTCGTCGGTGCGTCCGAAACGGGTAGCAATGTCGGGTGAGCGCCCGACGGCCGCTTTGCGTCGCGGCGGAATCGAATACGTTGAGGTCCGATCACTGGATATCAACGTGTTTGATCCTTGCGGCATCAACCAGAACACCATGCGATTCATGGAGGCCATGCTGATTTACTGCGTGCTCGCCGACAGTCCGAAGCTCGATGCCAGGGATCTTGAGGAGCTGGCTCGAAACCAGCTTGCAACAGCCAAGCACGGCCGGGACCCGGATTTTCGGCTATTGCGCGATGGCGAGCCGGTTTCGATTCCTGACTGGGGCAGCGAGCTGATCGAGGGTATCGCGGCGGTCGCGTCGGTTCTCGACCGACAGGATGGCGGTGACAGTTACGCTGCCGCGGTAGGCCAGATGCAGGCGCTACTCGATGAGCCTGATGCGACGCCATCGGCGCGCATCATTTCGGAATTACGGGAAGCCGATTGCGGATTCTTCGCGTTCGCACTGTCGATGGCGAAAAGTCATAAAGAATACTTCGATGCAATTGCCGAGCCGAACGACGCTATTGAGGCGGAATACCACCAGGAGGCGATTGACTCGCTCAAGCGGCAGGCTGAAATCGAAGCGCAGGATTCGGTGAGCCTGGACGAGTACCTGGCGAACTATTTTCGCTAGAACGGCAATGGCGTCCCGTGTTCGAAGGCGAATTCACGGTGCAGGCCCTGCAGTCTCCGGGTCAGTGGTCCCACTACGCCATCGCCAATGGTTCGGCCGTCGGCGATCAGGACTGGAGTCAGCTCACCCATTGTTCCGGTTGTAAACACTTCGTCCGCCGTATAAAGCTCGGTGAGCGAGAGATTGCGTTCAAACGCAGGAATATTCTCATTGCGGCAGATGCGCAGGATCATTTTTCGGGTCAACCCCGGCAGGCAGCTATCCGCATGCGGGGTCAGCACCTCACCGTCAGTTACCAGGAACAGGTTGGTGTCGTTGGTCTCGGAGACAAAGCCGTTGACATCGAGCATTATCGCCGCGTCGACGCCTGCGACATTGGCTTCTATCGATGCCAGGATATTGTTGAGCAGATTGTTGTGGTGAATTTTGGAGTCCAGGCATTCGGGAGTATTACGACGCGTAGCGGCTGTGATTACGCTGATGCCAGTATCTGAGTAGACCGGTGGCTTCCATTCAGCGAGTACAATCAAGGTACAGCCGGACTGGTTGAACTTTGGATTCATTCCGGACGTAATTTTCTCGCCGCGCGTCAGCGTCAGACGGATGTGTGCGTTGTCGCGCATGCCATTGGCGGCGAGCGTCTCAAAAATTGCAGATCGAATCTCGTCGGTTGAAGGCACGCTTGCAAAAGCCAATGTCTTGGCTGAGTTCTGCAAGCGTTTCAGATGTCCGCCCAACTCGGCAATGCGGCCGTTGTAGACACGCAATCCCTCCCAGACAGCATCACCGCCTTGCACAACGCTGTCGAATACCGAAACTTTTGCATCTTTGCGGGGCTTGAGTTCGCCGTTGACATGCACAAGGATCTCGGCATTTCGTGGGTCTGGAAGATTCACGTCTTTTCTCCTGTCTGCGCGCGTATTGCGTGAGCGTAAAGCAAGTTGTACCAGGGCAGGCATTCGTCAAGAAGTGTCTGCAGTCCAGCCGGGAAATCCCGCTTTGGCTTGTAGGGTGCGAAACCGGTACTTTGATGGACCGCGTGATACCAGTGTGGTGCCCAAACTCCATCTTCTTCTCGCGGACCCGCTTCCCAGGACAACATACCTTCGTCAAACTCGATATCGAGGTGCGCGCAAAGTGTTCTCAGGACGGAACCCGGATCCAGCAGCAGTTCCCGTGAGTCGAGAATTGCCGCTGGAAGGCCAGCGTCAGCAAGCTCGCAATACACTTCCCATTGGCGCTGTAAACCGGTGTCTGCCAGCGCGGCATTGGGAAGCTGAATGGTCAGAGAAGGCAGCATGTCACGTGGGTCACGTATCAGGAAAATATTGCTCGTCGCAGTCAGGAACCCAAGATCCAGCTCGAGCAGGTGGTGGGCCATGTGCTTGATAAAGAGTCGGGTGCCGGCATTGGAAGACTGGTCCCGCATCAGCGCCTGCATGACCCGGTCACCATCACAGTCCATTGACGCGATGACGTCCTGTCGGCCCGGGTGGTCCGCGCCGCTGACTCGCAGGTAGTGACCATACAGAGGTTCATCGACCACCCGTACACCGGGGAGTTGCGCGAAACTGTACATCAACGCAGTCGATACGTTACGCGGGCCGGACCACAGGCAGATCGGTCTTGTCATCGAATTGTGAGTCTCAGTCATCTCATCGAAATTTGCAGAATTGTACCGGGGCTGATCGCAGCCGGAAACGTCGCCAATTTATGACCGTCTGCATGAAAATCTCGTTCATGGTACCGATTGTTGTGCGGTCTGTCACAAAACGGCCAGCGGTGATTGTTGCGGCAGGTTCAATTTAACTAAACTCGGGCGACGAGAAATTTCGAATCGCTGATGACGGACATATTTTGATCAAGACTTTTATTGTTGGAATCCTCCTGGGAATCGCGGCTGCGGCTGGCGTTTTGTACGCGGTGCCTGCGGTTGATCAGTACCGGGAAGCATCCATTATCTCTGTCGCACCCAACGGCGGTAATACAGAAGTTTTCTATATTAACGTGCCGAGTGACCGCGTGATGTCCGGTGGCCACGATCAGGCCGTGCTTCCGCCGGGGCTGGAATGGCCGGACGACGAAATACTTGGCAGTGTCAGTACAGAAATTTTCAAGCTTCGAAATGCCCGTGATTCCGTTATCGGTGTTGCCGCGCGGACGGTAGCCAGGGAGGGTGATGCGCCCGTTCTGGACTGGA
>JAUHYO010000108.1 GCA_030426325.1 Gammaproteobacteria bacterium
GAACCTTGTCCCGCCACCATGTAAGTCGCCACGGTCCAGGGAGATCCGGCAAAACCCAGCATGGTCACCTCGGGCGAGAGGCGCTCACGAACCAGTCGCACGGTCTGGTAGATCGGCTCGAAGTGGTGGAAGGCCTTCTCCAGTCCCGCCAACGCGCCATCGACCAATGGCGGGGCAAGGCGTGGACCTTCACCCGCTTCGAACCACAGGTCCTGCCCCAGGGCGTGCGGCACGATCAGGATATCGGAGAACAGGATCGCGCCGTCGAACCCGAACCGGTCGATCGGCTGCATGGTAATCTCGGCTGCCGCCTCGCTATCATAGACCAGCTCGAGGAAACCGCCCTTCTCTGCCCGCAAGGCACGATATTCTGGCAAGTACCGCCCTGCCTGGCGCATGAGCCAGACGGGCCGCCTGACCGTCCGCTGACCTGTAATGTTCTCGAGAAGAGGACCGGGCATCGAGGAGTCCAATCAATAAAAATATATATTTAATAAGGATTCAGGACGTTGTTGGCCCTGTGGATTGCGGGGATTGCGCGCCTTTGCCCGATTTCTCCGGCGATGAACACCCACCGGGTGCCTTCCGACTCATGGATTCAGGCTGTCCATCATTACTTCTCCCCGCAATCCCCAAGCTGTCGACAAGTGCGCTGGCGGGCTGACAACCCTGCTCGGGACTCCGGTTTGGAATCGGGGCTAACTGCATCGACAGCTTGTCCGCCAATCGCTCCCGTGGTTTATGCCGTGACATATCCACATGGCCCGGCTGCACCTCCACCTCCTGTCTGACTCCACCGGCGAAACGCTGGAAATGCTCGCCAAGGCAGCCCTGGCGCAGTTCAGCGATGCCGACGTGCAGCGCCATTTCTGGCCCATGGTGCGCTCCGTCCAGCACCTCGAGCGGATTGTCGACGACTTTCGCGCCAATCCCGGACTTGTCCTCTACACTCTCAGCAACGAAGCCGCGCGCGATCGGCTGGAGGAATGCTGTCGCCAACTGGGTTTGCCGCATGTTGCCGTGATGGACCCGATCGTGGCCGCGCTCGAAGAACAGCTGGGACAGGAAGCCCACGGTCGGCCCGGCGGCAAGAACCGCATGGACGAGGCCTATTTTGCCCGCGTCGACGCCATCCAATTCACCATTGCCCACGATGACGGGATCAGCTGGGAAGACTGGGAAGAGGCGGACATCGTCCTTGCCGGAGTGTCACGTACCTCGAAGACGCCGACCTCCATTTACCTCGCCAATCGCGGTTACAAGGTAGCGAACATTCCGCTGGTGGTGGAGAGCCCGCCGCCGCCCTCGCTGTTTTCGCTCAAGCGGCCGATGATCGTCGGACTGACGATCGTCGGCTTTGGCACGAGCGCGCCGGAACTGGTCGTCAATATTCTCGGCTCCATCGATGGCGAAACCGCTCTCGCTTTCGGCAACGTGGCCGGCTCGAATGTTGCGAACCTCGGTGTGGTCCTTGGCCTGGCAGCACTGATTGCCCCGATCAGCATCCAGGGCAATCTGGTGCGTCGCGAGGTGCCGCTTTTGCTGCTTGGCACGACCGCCCTGACCGTGATGGCGCTGGACGGTGTGCTGGAAGGCTTTGCCCCGGTCATACGCCGAAGCGACTCGATTGTCCTGCTGCTGCTGTTCGGGATATTCGTCTACATCACGGCGATGGACGTGATTCGGTCCAAGAGCTCGGACAAGTTGCTGCTGGTCCTGGCCGAACGATCCTCACAAAGAAAGGCACCGCAAGGTCACCTACCCTGGGTCATGCTAATCGTCGGCGGTGCGCTGTTGTTTACCGGGGGCGAAATGACTGTTCGCAACGGATCGTCTCTGGCGCAGAGTTTCGGAATCTCGCCGACGATTGTTGGCCTGTTCGTCGTTGCGATCGGCACCAGCATGCCTGAGCTTGTGACGTCGATTATCGCGGCGCTTCGCAAGGAGTCGGACCTGGCGCTGGGCAACGTAGTTGGCTCAAACATTTTCAACGCGCTGTTTGTATTGCCGATCAGCGGACTCATCGCGCCGATCCCGGTGCCGGGGGGCGGCATCGGCGACCTGGTTGTCTCGTGGGTGTTCGCTGCGGCGCTGATTTATTTCTTCGTCGTCGGCAGGGCCCGACTCGGGCGAATGGCGGGGGCGATGTTCCTGATCGCGTATTGCGCGTATGCGGTGTATCGCATCACCGGATGAGCGAAGCCGGATGGTCAGCCGGCAAACAGGTCGAGCTCCCGGCGATAGGAAGTGGCGTCGACTTCGTAGAGTCCGAGAAGCGTATGCGATATGTTGTCATGTGATAGCTGTACGTTGTTTATTTGTGATTCCCGAAAACCGGGAGATGTCCAGAACACGAACGGTACGACGGTCTGCGATTCCGGTGCGAGTGCATAGGGCAGGCCGTGCAGATAGACGCCACCTTCCCCCAGCGATTCTCCGTGATCCGATGCATAGAACAGGAAGGAGTCGAATTCGCTGGCATGCGACTGAAGCTTTTCGATGAGCCTTCGCAATACGAAATCCGTGTAGAGAATGGTGTTGTCGTAGGCGTTCGCGATCTCCTCGGCGGAACATTCGGTCGGGGAGGTCTTGTCACACGATGGCTTGAATTGCTCGAAAGACTTGGGATATCGGTGACTGTAGGCTGGTCCGTGGCTGCCCAGCATGTGCAGCACGATCAGGGTATCCGGCCCGGTCGCCCCGAGATAGTCATCCACCTGGGGAATCAGCGCTTCGTCGTAATAACCCATGTCGCTGTACAGTGGCGACATGGTGTCAACATGCTCCCGGAGGTCAATACTCTCGATCCGGGCACAGACACCTTTGCAGCTTGAGTTGTTTTCAACCCAAACGGGACTGACGCCAGCGGCACTAAGTATATCCAGGACATTTGATTCGAACGCGGCTTCATCGACGTCATAGTGCTTGCGGTCTTTGATCGAAAACATGCAAGGCACCGAGAAGAGTGTCGATGTGCCACAGGAGTGGGCGTGAGCGAACTGCAGGTTGGGTGTTTTCGACAGCAGGGGATTTGTTTCTCTTGAGTAGCCATCCAGCGAGAAGTGGTCGGCGCGCGCCGTTTCGCCGACCACCATAATGCCAATGGTGCGGCGCTTCTCAGTTTTGTGCCGAGTTGCGTCCGCGTCGACAATGCGAAAGGCCCGGTCGCTGCGAATATTCTTGCGGACCAGGCGGGTCAGAGAGACCAGAGGATAAATTGGCGAAATCGAAAACTGGAGATCGTGGTGCTCGCGGGCGAAAAAGGAAACAAATCGATAGTTGGGCAGCGTAACGGCAGTGAATAGCGTGGCGATGCCGACGACAACGAGCACTCGACGACCCAGGTCATGCAACAAGTGCTTTGGGACCAGCGTGACAAAGTTGAGCAGCAGCGCCGGCGTGACACCGAAGATGAAGACGTGGCGAATTAACGGCAGTGATGCGAGTTCCCTGGCCTCAGCCATATTGTTGTCACGAACGGTTTCCAGCATGTTGGACAACATACCCGGGTCGAAGATGACTCCCAGCTGATCGGAGAAGTACCCGAAAGTGGCTGACAAGATCATCAATGCCGCAATCGTTATTTTCAACAGCCGGCCGAATCCCAATGCAAGAATGATTGCGTCGAGTACGAATACCATCAGCAACGTGAGCGAAAGAACGAAGCCGAGACCCGCTGCAGAGTGTATTTCCGGGGCTGCCATGAGTTCAGAAAACAGAGGCGCATTATTTCCGAGCGCAATGAATACTGCCGCCCCGGTGGCAAGTTGCCACGGAGCAAGATGGAGCTTTTTCAATTTTTCTTGACCTGATCTGAAAGTTGCTATGACCTGTTAGACTCCAGAACTCCCAGAATCCTTCGGTCCCACGCAGGCAGCTCATGAACGATCAAAAATCCGTCCCAGAAACAAGACAAAAGCCCACCGGCCTGAAACGAATCTGGCTCGCGTTCATTTATTCCATGGACGGATTTCGCGCGGCGTGGAAAGGCGAGGCGGCGTTTCGACAGGAGTTGCTGCTGGCGCTGGTGATGCTGCCGCTTGGTTTCGTGCTGGGGCGAAATACACTGGAATACATAGCGCTAGCCGGGACCGTGCTGTTGGTCCTAATAGTCGAGCTACTAAATTCGGCGATCGAGGCAACCGTGGATCGGGTGGGTCTTGAGCGGCACGAGTTGGCGAAAAAGGCCAAGGATATGGGTTCAGCCGCCGTTCTGGTAAGCCTGTTGCTGGTGGTGCTGACCTGGAGTCTGGTGTTTGCCGACCGATTTGTGCTGAGCGCTCCGTCTAATTGATTAAAACCGCCTTTTCGGGTGACGGACAAGGCAATGATCAATTCAATGCGGAGGATTCTCATCATGAGCAGTTTCAAAGCGCTGTGTCTTGCCCTGCCCCTGGTGTTCGTGTTTTCGCAAGGTGCGCAGGCGTCTGGCGGGCACAACAACGCGTGCTCGAAAACCAGCCAGTTGATGCGATCTGCGTGTTACGCAGAAACGCGGGATGACTACTTGGTTGAAAAAGCAAAGTGTTACAACGAATCCGAGCATTATGAAAAGCGGGAATGCCTTGCGGATCTGCGTGACGAGATTCACGAGGTTTGGGGTGAGTGCCACGAACAGTTTGATGCGCGCGAGGAAGTTTGCGATGCCATCGGACAGGCGCCGTACGATCCCAGTTTCGAAGTCGAAGACTTCGAGACCAGTCTCGGGTCGCTGTCGGTGCCGAACCCGTATTTCCCAATGGCGACGGGAAACATTTGGGTCTACGACGGCGATGAGGAAATCATGGTCGAGGTGCTGGATGAGACCAAGCTGATTGATGACATCACCTGCTTCGTTGTACGTGATGTGGTCTCGGAAGACGGATTGCTGGTTGAGGATACCGACGACTGGTTCGCAGTCAATCGCAACGACGGCGGTATCTGGTATTGCGGTGAAGAAGTGAAAGACTTCGAGTATTTTGAAGGTGATGTACCGATGTTGCCGGAACTGATCGCAATTGATGGATCGTTCAAGGTGGAGCGAGACGGTGACAGGGCGGGTATTATTTTCCCGGGCTATCCGCAAGTAGGTGACGTATTCCGGCAGGAGTTCTCGCTTGGAAACGCCGAGGATATCGGAGAGATTGTATCGACGAATTATCACTACGGTGAAGACGAAGCACTTGACGAGATGGTGCCGCAAGCGCTGGCCGAACAATTGTGCAACTACGACTGCGTCATTGTCGCCGAATACACACCGATCGAGCCGGGTGTATTTGAGTACAAATTCTATGCGCGCAGTATCGGGTTTTTCTTAGGCATCAATCCTGAAGATGAAGAAGTGGTGTACCTGACAGGCTGCAACTTCAGCTCTGCCTGCGATTCATTGCCAGTGGAGGAAGACTAGACCGAGCGGTGCTGCCGAGCCGGGTACGCCCACGCCTGGTTTGGCAGCCGCTGTTGGCTACACGTCCAACGGGCTGCGCACGGCGTTGCCACCCCGCTTCAGGACGTGCGTGTATATCTGTGTTGTTTTGACGTCGGCGTGACCAAGCAGTTCTTGCACGGTACGAATATCGCAACCACGTTCGAGCAGGTGCGTTGCGAAAGAATGTCGAAAGGTGTGTGTGGTGGCACGCTTGTTGATACCGCTTTCTTCAACCGCTGCTTTGACTGCCCGAGACAGGCCGGACGCGTGTGAGTGGTGTCGACGCCTGCTTTCATTGTGCCGAATGTAGGCGTATCTCGAAGAAGGAAACAGGTATTGCCAGTTCCACGAGAGTGATGCGCGCTTGTACTTGCGATCGATCGCCAGTGGCAGCGATACGCCATTACGGCCGAAATGTGTATCGCGTGCCAACAATCGCCGAACGGAGTCCATCTGCTGCTCAATGTTGGGGATCAGCTTCTCTGGCAGCACGGTGTGCCTGTCTTTCTGTCCTTTGCCACCCCGGACCGTGAGCTGAAGGTATTCAAAATCAATGTCCTGGATGCGTAGTCTGAGGCACTCAATCATTCGCAGGCCGCTGCCATAAAGAATATTCGCCATTAGCCAGTACTGGCCAGACATGCAATCCAGAACCCGCATCACCTCGTTGCGCGTCAGCACGATCGGTACCCGCTTAGGTCGACGTGCCCGAACAACATCGTCAAGCCAGGGCAACTCGACAACCAGAACTTTCTTGTACAAGAACAAAATGGCGCTCATGGCCTGATTCTGTGTCGATGCCGAAACCTTGAAACGCACCGCCAGATCGGACAGAAACTGCCGAATTTCACTCGCACCCAGCTCCCGCGGATGTCTGTTACCGTGAAAGCTTATGTACCGCTTGATCCAGTACAGATACGTTTCCTCAGTTCGATACGCGTAGTGCTCCGACCTGAACACCTCGTTTATCGCCTCTACGAGTCGCCGGCCCATAGCAATTTCTCCGCATTTCCCTACGCAATGTATTTTCCCCACAGCAAGGCTAGCAGAGGGCTCCAGAGCCACCTCCACCTCTTTACTTGCATTTTCGCAAGAAATACCGTTGCATATCGGGAATTGATATAACGTTAGGCAGCAACATTGTACGGAGTCACTAAAGGGCTGGACCTTTCAGCGTTGATTGGCTTGACGGTAGAGCAAGTCGCACTCGGACAATATCAATTTCAGATCAATCTCGACCAAGACGGTTTCCTGTATATCGAAAGCAGCGCCAAGTTCTACGCGTTCGATAACTTAGTTGAAGAATGGGCCACCGGAGATGTCGCGAACTCAACCTCGCTTGTTGCATTGTTGGGAAAGAAAATAGTGTCAGCCTCCGTCCATCCGCCAGACAGAATCGATGTCACTTTTGAGGATGGCTATGCGATCCAAATATTTGAATCTCCAGATCAATTCGAGTCGCTTCAAATAAATCCAGGCGGCATCATTATCTAGAGTGCCGCCTAACAAGACACTGCACTTGCATCTCGGCTCATGTCACGCTTCTTGCTTTCGCAAGAACCGCGCCATAAGCTGAGATCAAGTTAGCTTAACGTTAGGAGGCGCGACAATGTATGCACGAATCGTCTTCCTATTCTTAACGGTCACGATCGCTTTCGGTTGCTCAATCGAAAGTAATGTCACCTCCGATCGTCCGGTGACCGACGCCGTTTCGCAAACCGTCGACGAGTCCGTTTTGCATTTCGGGACCGAACCGGATGCCGAGCAATTGAACATGGGCCAGTGGGAAGAGAAAAATGGCTCGAAATTTTGTCACGGCTACCTAACCAGGATTGAAAGCGAAGACTTCTGCGCAGCAGAGGTCCCGGATGATTGGACGCCTTTCACGTACGACGGCAAGACCTATTATGTCCAGCCTCTTGCGGGCAGTTGAATTCACCTTTTGCGTTAGCGCCACCTAACAGGTCACTGCACTTGCATCTCGGCTTCTGTCACCCTTCTTGCATTCGCAAGAATGCCGCCATAAGCTGAGATCAAGTTAGCTTAACGTTAGGCAGCATCCCCGCGAATGGCATCTAAATTTCATTCTGCAGTTCTTGCCTTGCTGCCAATCCCGTTTTGGTCGTGTACTACAAACGATCTTCGAGACTTTCGGAAGCATGATCCGTTGCTTTCTCCGAATGGACAGATTGGTGCCTATGTATACGAGTACAGGCGTGGGATCGCAGAATCGAAAGCTGAAGTTTTTCTTGTATACGAGTTGGGCTGCATACGACGCCTGGCAGAACTGTCAGGTGAAGGAATAGACATTCGTCTCAAATGGCGTTCCGATACTGAGTTAGTCATTGCGTACCGCAACGCGCCAAACGCGATTGTGTCCGATTCGGATGTCCGTCACGAATGCTTTGGCCCCGATGTGAGAGTTGAGCTTGCCCAATACTAGGCCAATGCACACATGCAGCCTAACAAGTCACTGCACTTGCATCTCGGCTCATGTCACGTTTCTTGCTTTCGCAAGAACCGCGCCATAAGCTGAGATCAAGTTAGCTTAACGTTAGGTGTCGCTCGTGACCGGCTCAAAACGTACGCCAATCGCATTGTCAGTCTTTCTCCTAATCGTGCTCGGCTACTTTGGCTGGGTATACACAAAAATGCGTACAGCCGACCATCTTGTTCTGATCGTGCTCGAAGTATCTGATCGACTAAATTCAGTCGAGAGGTACTTGGCTAAAATTGAACTCAAGCGAAAGATCGAAAATGGCGATTTCGACAGCGCACTGGTGCTTCATGATCTTCTTGCAGTGTCGTTTCCTGAAGAATCTGACCCAAACCCCTCAGCCTTGGAGCTAGCTGACGAATTGTTAGCTGGCCCAATCGACATAAACTCATGCGGACGGATGGGGCTTACAGCCCTGCACATGTCAATTGTCGCGAATGACGTGAGTGCAGTTAAGTTTTTGCTGACTCGCGGGGCAGATAAAAGTGTGACAATTCAGGTGGGAGAAGACCCCGCCGAGAAGCTTGATGCACTCGGTTATGTCCGCTATGTCGACCAGCACCTGCCTGGTAAAGATCGGACCGATATAGCCGACCTTCTGCGAAACGACACCTAACAAGCGACTGTGCTCTCCCGTCAAGTTTTAATTCATAGCAGCGACCCATTTTCGGTCATCACGCAGCATTGCATTCAGCGTTGTCACTATTTTTCGAATGCAGGCAGTGAGTGCGACTTTCTTGTGTTTGCCGTTCTTTAACAGGCGTTCGTAAAAGCGCTTGATGTCCGGGTTGAACCGAATGGCCGTCATCGCAGCCAGGAACAACACGGTTCGCGTACTGCTTCGTCCGCCACGAATACGTCGCCGACCGCGCATCGTTCCGCTATCTCGGTTGTACGGTGCAACGCCGGTGAGGGCTGCGATCTGTCGTCGGTCCAATGAGCCGAGTTCCGGCATGTCACCGAGCAGTGTGTAGACGACCGTGTTGCCGATGCCCGGCATGCTGGTGAGGATGTCGCGTTTGTGACGCCACTGCGCGTGCCGATCCACCGCCTGGTCAAGAACCCGGTCGAGTACCTTGAGTTGATCGTCGAGCGTCCCGATCAGCTGATCGATGCTCTCGGTAATCGCCTCCGGCATCACCTGCCGGCGGTTTTTCTCCATGGTGCGCATCTCAATGAGTTGCCGCCGGCGGATCATCAGGTCCTTGATTTTAAGGTTTTCCGTATCACGCGGGGCGTGTGCGACCGGCTTCAAGTCGGCGCCGAAACGGGCGATCAGTTGTGCATCAATGGCGTCGGTCTTGGCCAGCTGGCCGATGGCTGCGGCATAGCGTCGTACCTTCAACGGCGATACCACGACCACCGGCAGGCCCTCTGCCAGTGCCACCCTGACGAACGGCTGCTCCAGGCGTCCCGTGGCCTCGATCACAATGCGCGCCAACTTGAAGCGTTTCAGCCGGGCAATCAACGGCTGAATGGACACCTCGTCGTTATCGCACTGAAATGCCCGTTGCCGTTCAAGCAGATACACATCGAGTTGTTGTTTGCCGACATCAATGCCGACGTTAACTGCCTTGTTTTGCTTTGTCATCGTTACTCACCCTTGCTACATTCGGGCTCTTGAGGCCCATTCGACTGTTCGAGCTGGTTGAT
>JAUHYO010000429.1 GCA_030426325.1 Gammaproteobacteria bacterium
AGATAGCGCGTCAGGAGTCCCGTTCGTGGCTTCCGGCAGTCACACTGCGCCTCGGGCAAATGTGGGCATATAAAGATTTCGTCAAACGCGATGCCCTGGCTGGTAAAAAGCTGCAGCACAAAATCATGTGCTTTTTGAAATTGCGCCGATGGAAACGCGTTAGTGCCCAGACCGTCCTGGTTGCTGACCATGACAAGGCGAAATCCATGGCGCTGCAAAGTCAGCAATGCCGGGATAACGCCGGGTACCAGACGGACTTTCTCAATTGCGTCCACCTGAAAGTCTTCGGGTTCTTCAATCAGGGTTCCGTCGCGATCAATAAACAGGACTTTTTCGTTCATGTCAGGTTGTCTCCGACGAATTGAGAACCTGCAGTAGTCGCTGGTTTTCGGCGCGACTGCCGACGCTGATTCGAATGCAGTCCTCAAGCTCACCACCAAAATGGCGCAATAAGACTCCGTGCGACGCGCATTGCTCCATGATTCGTCTTGCATCCAATACCCGGACCAGGAAAAAGTTGGCATCGCTTGGCCATACCTTCACGACGAAGGGTAGTGCCGCGATCGCCTGAGACAATTTGTCGCGTTCGTCTATCAAGGCCTGAATCGCCCGGTCAGCGGCCTCGAGGCATTCGGCCTGAAGTCCATCTTCGACACATTCGATAACCGGTGTGGACAAGGCGTAGGGCGCCTGGATGGCGCTCAGCAGTGCGAGAACGTCGGGGTTGCCCACTACCGCGCCGCATCGCGCGCCAGCGAACCCCAGCGCTTTTGAGAGCGTTCTCAAGACCAGCAGGTTCGGATGGGAGTCCACCAGATCGACAACCGACGGCTCGCGGCCAAACTCGACGTAGGCCTCATCGATGACAACAGCCGAGAGGTTCCTGCGCTCGTTGATCAGTTGCAGCAAGTCCTCGCGCGGCACCGTCGCACCGGTGGGGTTGTTCGGTGAACAGACAAAAACTACCCGTGTCGCGTCGGTACAGGCGGCCAGCATTGCATCAATATTGATCCGGAATTCCTGATCCTCTCCGGATGGAACCTGGATGATTTCGGCACCCTGAACTGCGGCGTAGTGTGCGTACATCGAAAACGTCGGCGAGGGCAGCACGATGTTGTCCTGGCCCGCACTGCAAAAGGCACGGGTAATCAGGTCGATCGCTTCGCTGGAACCGCGTGTTACCAGGACCTGTTCGGTCTTGCTGCCGAAGCGTTTCGCAAGCGCTGCCTGCAGTGCGAGTGGACGAACCTCGGGGTAACGATTGAGCGGTCGTCGGAAGTGTCCGGTCGAACAGGTGCTTGGCGATTCGTTGGCGTTCAATCGAATCGTATCGTCCACTTGTTCAGCCGCCTGATAGGCTTTAAGAGCCCGTATTTCCGGGCGAGCCCGATTCACAATACTCATCGATTGTTCTCCAGGCGCCTTCGAACGGCGGCTGCATGAGCATCAAGGCCTTCCATTTCGGTCAGGCTGTAAATGGTGGGCGCAAGCGACAAAAGACCCTCCCGGGTGACTTCTTGCACGGTCATATGCCGCATGAATTGTTCAACACCGAGGCCGCTGTATGTCGATGCGAATCCGTATGTCGGCAACACATGGTTGGTTCCACTGCAATAATCGCCCACAGATTCCGGCGTCCATTGACCGAGGAAAACAGAGCCGGCATTGCGAACAAAGGGCAGCAAAGAACGAGGATTTTCGACCTGAATAATCAGGTGTTCCGGCGCGTAGCGATTGCTGATCTCAACCGCAGTTGAGAGGTCCTGTGCCACCAGAATGCGAGAGTTCTGCAGTGCGCCCCGTGCCGTATCGGCACGTTGTAACCCGTCAAGCTGTCGGCCGATTTCCGCCTGAACCTGTTTTGCGAGCACAGGATCGGTGGTGACGAGAATGACTTGTGAGTCGGCACCGTGTTCGGCCTGCGAGAGCAAGTCGGCGGCGACGAACCCCGGGTTTGCCGTT
>JAUHYO010000109.1 GCA_030426325.1 Gammaproteobacteria bacterium
GAAAGTCATAATGCTGGCCGACGCTCTCATAGGTAATGTCGAAAGCGCCATCGGTGAGGCGTGAAATTTCGATGGATCGGCGGATCAGTTCGAACAGTTCCTCACCGGCCACGACGGCTGAATCCGCCGCCCTGCGGTTGATTTCCGATATTTCGCTCTCATCTTTGTACGTACTCATGAGGCGATCGATGCGAGCCGCCTCCTGAAACACCTCGTCAAGCAGCGATCTGCCGGTCTCAGGGTCGTCGCTCCAGAGGTGGACACTCACCTCGGTGCCCATCATCGGACGTGCGTCACCAATCCAGTCCGCAATGCTCACCGATGGCAGGCCGAGCAACAGGAGAGTCGCTAGTTTTAGCCGAACGCCAAGGTTATGCTTGGATACACAACCTCTATTGAAGGAGCGGGACTGTGGTTTCATTCTTGATTTTCCTAGGCATTATCGCCGCCATCGTTTTCTGGGCGATTGGCATTTACAACCGCCTTGTCAATGAACGCAATCGCGTTCGCAATGCATTTGCGCAAATCGATGTCCAGCTGACCCGACGTCACGACCTCATCCCTAACCTGGTTGAAGCGGTCAAAGGCTACATGAAGCACGAACGGGAGACACTTGATGCTGTCATCCAGGCGCGCAACGGTGCGGTGTCCAGTCTTGACGCCGCCAAGGCAGACCCAGCCAATGCCGAAGCGATCAAAAAGCTCGGCGCATCGGAAGGCGCGCTTGGCAGCGCACTGGGCCGACTGTTCGCCCTGTCCGAATCCTACCCTGATCTCAAAGCCAATCAAAACATGATGCAATTTCAGGAAGAGCTGGCAAGCACCGAGAACAAAGTCGCGTTTTCAAGACAGGCCTTCAATGACGCGGTCCTCACTTACAATAATTCGGTGGAAAATTTCCCGAACAACATGATCGCCGGCTTCTTCAGCTTCAAGCTCGCCAGTTTCCTTGAAATCGAAGCCGAGGAAATGCGCGAGGCGCCTGCTGTTTCGTTCTAAGTGAATTTTTTTGCCGCCCAGGACCAGGCGCGCCGCTCGACGCGGCGCCTGGTTGTGGCCTACATCATTGCGACGATCCTGATCGTTCTCGGTGTTACGGCGATAGTCGGATTCGCTGCGTTCTCCTTCGCGCCGGGTAATTATGGCTATCCCGCCGGACAATTCGCTCGCGACAACTTCGCGTTGCTGTCTGGAACTGCGTTGGCAACCACCTTGTTTATTCTCGGCTCAAGCCTGTACAAGACCTCGGTCCTGTCTGCCGGCGGCGGTCAGGTCGCGGTGGATATGGGGGGCACCCTGGTGCCGACCGACGTGCAGGATCCCTTGCGGCGCCGACTGCGCAATGTCGTCGAAGAAATGGCCATCGCATCCGGCGTTCCGGTACCGGAGATTTACGTCCTTGAAGAGGAACAGGGCATAAACGCATTCGCCGCGGGGTTCTCACCCAGTGATGCCGCCGTGGCAGTGACACGCGGCACGCTGGAGGTCCTTGACCGCGATGAACTGCAGGGGGTCATCGCACACGAATTCAGCCACATTCTCAATGGCGACATGAAACTGAACGTACGATTGATGGGCGTCCTGTTTGGAATCATGGTCCTTGGTTTGATTGGCCGTCTTATTGTTCGCGGCGGCTACCACACCAGCATCATCTCAAGTCGCCGCGACCGCGGTGCGCCGGTTGTACTTGTTGTTGGCGTCGGCCTCGTCATTCTTGGCGGTATCGGCGTGTTCTTTGCACGCCTGATAAAAGCCAGTGTATCGCGGCAACGCGAATTTCTGGCCGACGCTTCTGCGGTGCAATTCACCCGCCAGAGCGAAGGGATTGCCAACGCGCTGAAGAAGATCGGCGGCTACAGCGCGGGATCGAAAATAAACGCTGCGGATCCCGAAGAAGTCAGTCATATGTTGTTCGGCAGTGGTACAGGCCTGTTTGGACTGTTCGCAACACACCCGCCCCTGGTTGATCGCATTAAGGCGCTCGATCCATCGTTCGATGCCAGTCAGTTTCCTCGCGTTGAAGCACACCAGGCAGGTACACGTCGCATCGACGAATCACCGCATGCTGCGTTTAGCGGAGACGTTACGACCGCTTTCGCAAGTGGTGGCACGAAAGTGCTGTCTGATTCCATCGCAGAAACCGTCGGCCGTCCGCAGAAAGAGCACGTCCAGTTCGCACGCGGACTGAGGCAGGGAATTCCGGAATCGCTGTCCGACGCGGCCCATTCGTCGGAGCTGGCCTACTTGCTTGCTATTGCGCTGGTACTTGATCGATCAGGACGTGTGACCGACCGCCAGTTCACTTTGGTGCAGGAGCAGCTGGGGCAGCAACGAACCGACTTTGTCCGGCGCTTCTACGACGACCTCCTTGCCTGCGGTGCCGAGTTTCGACTGCCGCTTCTGGAGATCGCCTTTCCGGCCCTGAAGCTTCGACCCACGCTGCAATTGTCATACCTCGTCTCGTTGACAGGTCGCCTGATTGAAGTCGACGGCGAAATTGACCTGTACGAGTTTTGCTTTTACCGCATCATGATGAGCAACCTCGGGCGCGCGATTGATCCCACCGGCAAGCGGCAGGCCACGCGCTCAAATCGAAAAGAATTGCGTGCCGCCGCCGCGATGCTCATCCGGATAATCGCTGACTACGGGAACGACACCGACGCAAAACGCAAAGCGGCTTTCGCGGCAGGAATGGCGACGCTGGGCCCGTGGGCAAAAGACGAGGCATACAGTTCAACTCGAGACGATACGGTCGCGATCCTCGACAGGTGCCTCGATATCCTGTTGGGACTGAACAGTAAAGGCCAGGAGTCACTGCTCAAGGCCATCAGCGCCGCAGCCGCACACGACGGACGGTTGTCGGTTGCGGAAGCTGAACTGACGCGTGCGGTCTGCGCGACACTGGACTACCCGCTCCCGCCCATTCTCGTCGCGCGGTAGTGTGGCGGGCGCCGCTCGCGTATTATTGAACTCCTGAACGAGCGAGAACTCCAAAACACCATGAAAACAAGACTATTGATAGTTGCGACGATTGTCGTGTCCGCGTTGCTGGCGTTGCCGGCTGATGCCGCTACACGAGAAGAGAAGCGCGTCGGAGACGCGGCTGATGTGATCGAACAATTGACACGGATTCCGGAGCGAAGTGTCCCACCGGCATTGCTGTCGCGCGCCTATGCTGTTGCTGTCATACCCAATGTTGTCAAAGCGGCATTCGGTTTCGGCGCCCGGCGTGGAAAAGGAATTATCGTCGTTCGACAGGATGACAATTCCTGGAGTAATCCTGCGTTTGTTACCCTGACCGGTGGCAGTTTCGGCTGGCAGATCGGTGCACAGTCAACGGATATTATTCTTGTCTTCAAAACCCGCAAAGGGGTCGATGGCATCGAGAATGGCAGCTTGACGCTCGGCGCCGACGCATCCGTAGCGGCCGGGCCTCTTGGTCGCCAGGCCAGTGTGTCGACCGACATTGAATTTCAGGCAGAAGTATATTCGTACTCTCGCAGTCGCGGGCTTTTTGCCGGTGTTGCGCTGGAAGGTGCCGGCGTCACAATGGATCGCAAAGCCAATGCCGCCTTTTATGGCTCCAACAGCATGACACCCGAAAAAATATTTTCGAGCTCGCCCAATATTGCACCGGATATCGCCAACACTTTTGTGCAAATTCTAACGGCCCAGACCATTCGACTACCGACGCAGCCCGGGATGACCACCGGCGGTGCCATGCCCGCAACTCCGGTGGACGAAGAGGCAGTCGAAGTTCGCACGTTCGGATTGCCAGACCCTGAGGATACGTCCGACGACGACTTTGGCCAGTAGATTGCTCCGGATTTCGCGATGACACTCGACGAGATGATTGCGAAGACGCAGGCGCTGGCAGAAATCGTCGGCCCAAACGTTTACCTGCAGGCAATTCTGATCGCCACAGCGTTTATCGCCGTTGGCAAGATTGCGGATTGGACAGTCTCGGGAATAATCGGCCGATTCGCCCGGAAATCCACTAACAACTTTGATGACCAGTTAGTCGAACTCGTCCACCGCCCCATATTTCTGTCGTTCGCACTCATTGGACTGGGGCTGGCAATGCGCCGACGTTCATTACGATCGGCATTCTGAAGACGATCGCGATATTCGTCTGGTACAGCACCATCATGCGATCGATGGCACTGGTGGTCGAAACGTTTAATCGGACCAGTACGCAGAAAGTCGTTAAGACCGGCATGTTGTCGCTGCTGCATATTGTCATGAAGATCGTGACACTGGCGCTTGCCGGCTATTTTCTTTTTCTCGCCTGGAATATCAATGTCTCTGCCTGGCTGGCGTCGGCCGGTATCGTTGGTCTGGCGCTTAGCTTTGCGGCGAAAGATACGCTATCCAACCTGTTTGCGGGTGTGTCCATCATCATGGACGCACCCTACAAGGTCGGTGACTTCATCATCCTTGAAAGCGGTGAACGCGGCGTCGTCACCGACATCGGTCTTCGCAGCACGCGTATTTTGACTCGTGATGACATCGAGATAACCGTACCCAACGGCATCATCGGAAACGGCAAGATCATCAACGAGGCAGGCGGCCCTGTATCGCAATACCGGATTCGGGTCGCTGTTGGCGTCGCCTACGGCAGTGATATTGACCAGGTCATTGAGGTTCTGTCGGGCGCGGCCGACAGCCTTCCGGAAATTCTCAAGAGCCCTGAGCCACGCGTGCGGTTTCGAACCTTCGGCCAGTCGAGCCTGGATTTCGAACTGTTGGGGTGGATTTCCAGGCCGGTCGATCGAGGTAGAATAACCCACGAACTCAACTGTGCGGTCTATAAAGCGCTAAATAACAACAAAATTGTCATTCCATTCCCGCAGCGCGACCTCTACATCAAGTCGATGCCCGCGAGCCAATAACATCCGATGAGTTAGGGCTGATCGCCGCTGTTCTCATTGCGGCGCGCCAGTTCATCCCGAATGGATTCGAGATCCGTCGGTGGCGCTTCGGGCTGCGAATTATTCGCCGGCGCATTGCCGCCGTCGGTTGCAGGGACCGTTGCATTGTTCTGCACGGTTGGTGCATCGGCATTGTTGTTTTCCGGAATGACTGCCAGCGGAGTATTACCAACCGGTGCGGGGGTCTCGGACTCCGGCGTATCCGGAGGCATCGCAACGCCAAACTGTGCCAGGTACTCCGCCTCACGACGCTTTCGGTCGGCTTCTGCCGCACGCCTTCGCGCCTCGGCCGCCGCTGCCTGCGCCCGGCGCAGGGCCTGACGCTTGGCATCGGAACGGGCCTCGAATTCCGCCCGGCGCTGAGCCTCTTCCTTGGCCTCTATCTGGCTGACAGCCTGACGCGCATTCATACACTCGGCGTCATAGCGCGTTTGCTGCCGGTCCTGGGCGCAACGCACCATCGCGGCCTCCAGCATGATCGGGTCTTCCAGGAACTGGTTGACCGATCGGGGCGGTTGCTCCTCGGCACAGGCGCCCGCCAGGCCGGCGCAGCCAAGAATAATGATCAGTTGTCTGCGATAGCTCTGCATGAGTGAATTCAATATAAAATCGGCCAAAAATCGATTCTCGGGGTGTTGCGTTTTGCATAATAGCAAGAATGTCGATTCTCAAGATCGACGCGAGTTCGCATTTTTGGACTGAAATACGGGCATTCGGGCTATAGTGGCCGCGAGCTGACCCTTAAGGACAGGACTTTGGCAGTATCCAACCAGTTTGCACTACTCGGTCAGCGCCGCTTCGCCCCATTCTTCTCGACCCAGTTCCTTGGCGCCCTGAACGACAACATTTTCCGCAATGGCCTGGTCATCCTGATCACGTTCCAGGGGGTGCGCATCTTCGGTATGGATCATACCGTTCTGGCGAATATTGCCGCCTTTCTGTTTATCCTGCCGTTTTTCCTGTTCTCGGCGACGGCTGGTCAGCTGGCCGACAAATACGAAAAGTCGATACTGATGCGGCGTATCAAGCTGCTCGAGATCGGGCTGATGACGCTGGCGGCGTCGGCCCTGCTAAGTCGCCAGTACCCGGTCTTGCTGTTCGTGCTTTTTCTGATGGGTTGTCAATCCACTTTGTTCGGCCCGGTGAAATATGCCTACCTGCCGCAGAAATTACGCACTGAAGAGCTGATCGGCGGTAATGCATTGGTCGAGTCCGGGACCTACGTCGCGATCATTCTGGGCCTGATCATCGGTATCGAGACAGTCGATATCGATTCTGACCGGCAGACGATTCTCGCCATCACTTTAATTGTGGTTGCCTGCATCGGCTACATGACGAGTCGTCAGATTCCGGCGACCGAAGCAGTAGACCCCGGGCTGAAAATCAACTGGAATACCTGGAAGGAAACCTGGCACATCGTCAACTATGCTCACGAAGAAAAGAGCGTGTTCCTGTCGATTCTGGGTATCTCCTGGTTCTGGTTTTTCGGCTCTGCAATGACCATCCAGATTCCAGCCTACACGGCGGATATCCTGCATGGCAACGAAACCATTGTGACCACATTGTTCATTGCGTTCGCCGTTGGCGTTGGCATCGGATCATTGCTATGCGAGCGCATGTCCGGCCATCGAATCGAACTCGGCCTGGTACCGTTTGGATCGATTGGTATGAGTCTGTTTGCACTCGACCTTTATTTTGCGCAACCGAATGCCTCGATCGCCAGTTACGCGAGCGTGGCTCAGTTTCTCGGCACAGCCGGCAACTGGCGCATTCTGGCGGACCTTGCGTTGCTGGGGGCATTCGGTGGGTTCTACAGCGTGCCACTCTACGCGCTGATCCAACAACGCTCGAATCGCAAACACCTGTCTCGCATTATTGCTGCGAATAACATTATCAATTCTTTATTGATGGTATTGGCAGCCATTATCAGTATCGCGGTTTTGAAAGCAGGGTTTTCAATTCCTGAGCTTTTTGTTGTCGTGGCTGTGCTCAATGCACTGGTGGCAATTTATATCTATTCACTGCTACCCGAATTCCTGATGCGCTTCCTGGCTTGGCTGATTACCAATTTCGTGTATCGCCTTCGGCCGAGCGGTCTCGAGAACATCCCGAAGAATGGTCCGGCGGTTGTCGTGTGTAATCATGTCAGCTTCATGGATCCAATAATTCTCGGCGGTTCAATTCCACGACCAATGCGTTTCGTCATGTACTACAAAATTTTTCAGATGCCCTTTTTGAGTTTTATCTTTCGAAACGCTAAAGCCATACCCATTGCATCGCGAAAGGAAGACGAAGCGTTGATGGAGTCCGCATTCGACAAGGTGGATGCAGAGCTTGCGGCCGGTCATATCGTTTGTATTTTTCCTGAAGGCGGGCTGACCGAGGATGGAAACGTGCAAAAGTTCAAGCCGGGCATCGAAAAAATCATTGCACGCCGCGCCGTACCCGTCATACCGGTTGCGCTTGGCCGGCTCTGGGGCAGCTGGTTCAGTCGACGCCGGAGCGGCGGCTTGCGAAAAATTCCAGGCCGCTTGTTTGCACGTGTTCCCGTGATCATCGGCAATGCTGTTGCGCCAGCCGATGCCACCGCTGAAAAGCTGGAACTCCTGGTCAGGACCCTTCGAGGGGAGCGGCGCTGATTCGAGTTGCCCATTCTTTCAGCAACTCATCACGACTGCCGAACAAGCCTGCGGTTGCCGAAGCACCAATGTCGAGCTCCAGCAACTCGATATAGCCGTTGCGTGCAACCGGCATGAACATTCGATGCCCGGCAGTTCCGGGTGACGTGCCGTCACCATGGACGATCCCTGCGCCTTTTAGGGGCTTCGGCGCAAACATGGCATCCATCCAGACCAGGCCACGCGCCGATGAGTTAACCCGATGTACCCAGCGCGCCGTCGCAAAGTAGACGCGCGTACCTCTGGCGTCGAAAGCAACCTCGCGCACATCCGACGCAATCCGTAGGGATTCGTCCGCAATTCTGCCTTCGGCCAACACGAACTGGCTCGCCCTGTTTGTGATGTCCACAAGAATCAGGTAGTCACCTCGCGGTGATGCCTTCAGCAGGCGTATGCCGTCGGGGCTCTGAAACACTTGTTGCGTATGCCAGTTGCCGTCTGCGCCGCGGCTCAGCAATTTCAGGGACCCGTTCTGATCGCCGACGTAGAGATTTTCGTCAGACGCGAACGTGAGCCCGGTATAGGTTACACCCGAATCAAACGAAGCCAGCACGTTGCCATCGGCCATATCAACGATCGAAACCCGACTGCCGTTCAATACGCCAGCAACGGATCCCGCAGGCGATAACGCCAGGTGCGTCACTGGCGGACCGTCGATCTCGGCGATAAAGGGCAATGGCTCTCCATTGACTGACCGCCACGCGCGCAGTGTATTGTCCGTCGCGACGCTGGCAATCAGTCGGCCCGATGAATCCATCGCCAATCGCTGGACATCGGAACGATGCCCGACAAAACTGACGTCTTCGCTGAGGGCAGCGATGTCCTCGTACGAGCTACCCACTGGCAAAACATGCACATGGCCATTCGGGTCACCAATTGCAATGAACCGGCCGTCAGGCGACGCCAGCAATGTTCGATCGCCGGAGGGATTCCAGATCATGTGACTTTCAGACTGCGGCACACGACTTTCGCTGACGGTCGGGCCCGGCACCCGCCAGAGTCGCAAACGATCATTCTTGCGGCCGGTCAGCAATAATTTCTCGTTCTGACTAAACGCCAGCAGGTCGGGGCCCTGCTCGGACTTTCTTACGCCCAGAGGAGGTCCAACCAGGCGACCGTCCTCGCTGCTGAACAGCTGGAAGCCGGTTTGTGGTCTGCCGGCGGCAACCAGGCTGCCTGACGGCGAAAACGCCATCTGCCAGTTGCCCGGACCAAGCTCCTCCAGCAGTGGCCGAGATGGCTTGTCTACGTCCCAAACCGAAAGGCCCGAGTCCGGATACACAGCACCCAGCGTCTCGCCGTCGGCGGATAGCCGAATCACACTGGGCTGGGTTGCCAGGTCGAATTGCCCGAGCAACCCGCCGGACTGAAAATCCCAGACACGCACGGCCCGATCAAAATCGGCGACGGCAACGCGCCGGCCAGCGGCATCGATTGCAACCAGCGCGGGCACGCCGGCGACGACGATTTCCGATGCCCGAATGCCGTCATCCAGGCTCCAGACCTCAAGCCGGGTTTCAAAATCATTGCGCCGCTCGACGAACAGGCCGGACCCGTCTGGCGTCAAGACGGCCCGATTACTGGCGGCGCCGACTGCCAGGCTGTCGATCTTGTCGCCCGTTGTGGTGTCCCACAAATTGACCGTGTTCTGCGTCGCCGTCACCAGACGACGCGCTGATGCATCGAGACCGATCAGGATTTCACTCTCGGGAAGTGCGACAGCACGTACAGGTTCGGCAAACGCCAGGTCCCAGATTCGGGCACTGTCGCTTTGCATAGCGCGCGCAACGGCGTAGCGGCCGGTGCGGTCGAACCAGATATTCTCCGTTTCGCGCTCGAGTGGGTCAGGAATATTCAATCCCCGTTGAAAATACTCCACGACTCCCTGGGAATTGAGCTTCAGGTTCCAGCCGAC
>JAUHYO010000110.1 GCA_030426325.1 Gammaproteobacteria bacterium
CGGAGTACCTGAAAGCATTGATCACCTACGGCTCGCCGGCGGGCATGCCCAACTGGGGGACATCCGGCGACTTGACGCCGGAGCAGATCGATATCATGGCGCGCTTTCTGCAACAGGAACCGCCGGCACCGCCAGAGTTTGGCATGCCCGAAATGCAGGCCAGCTGGAAACTGTTGGTCAAGCCTGAGGATCGGCCAAAACGTCCGCAGCACAAGCGCAATATCGATAACTTCTTTGCCGTGACTTTGCGGGATGCCGGTAAGGTTGCGCTGATCGATGGCGACACCAAAGAAATTGTCACGACCGTACCGACAGGTTACGCCGTACATATCTCTCGACCATCCGCATCGGGCCGCTATATCTTAACGATCGGTCGCGACGCGAAAGTCGATATGATTGATTTGTGGATGGATCCACCGCAAATCGTTGCCGAGATCAAGATTGGGCTTGAAGCACGCTCGGTTGAGACGTCAAAGCACAAGGGCTATGAAGACAAGTACACGATTGCGGGTGCTTACTGGCCTCCACAATTCGTCATCATGGATGGCGACACGCTCGAGCCACAGAAAATAATCTCGACGCGCGGCATGACCGTTGATACGCAGGAGTACCACCCTGAACCTCGAGTGGCCGCAATAGTTGCGTCGCACGAGCATCCGGAGTTCATCGTTAACGTCAAAGAAACCGGGCATATCCTGCTGGTCGACTACAGCGATATTGAAAGCCTGTCCATCACGGACATTGAGGCGGCCAAGTTCCTCCACGACGGCGGTTGGGACAGCACCAAGCGTTACTTCCTGACGGCCGCGAACCAGTCCGACAAGGTCGCGGTTGTGGACTCCAGGGATCGCAAGCTGGTTGCACTGGTAGACGTAACCAAGACGCCACACCCGGGCCGCGGTGCGAATATTATTGATCCGGAATTCGGGCCGGTGTGGGTAACGAGTGCGCTGGGCAATGCAAACATTTCGTTTCTCGGAACGGATCCGAAAGGCCACCCGGATCACGCCTGGAAAAACGTCCGCACGATCGACGGCATGGGCGGCGGTTCGCTATTTGTGAAGTCGCATCCGAAGTCCTCGAACCTGTGGGTTGATGCGCCGTTAAACCCCGACGAGTCATTCAGTCAGTCGATAGCCGTCTTCGATATTAATAACCTGGAGAAAGGTTTCGAAGTGTTGCCTATCGCGGAGTGGGCCGATCTCGGCGAAGGACCGAAGCGCATCGTGCAGCCTGAATACAACAAGGCGGGCGACGAAGTCTGGTTTTCTGTCTGGAGCGGCAAAGAGCAGGAGTCTGCGATCGTCGTTGTCGATGACAAGACCCGCAAGCTGAAGGCCGTGATCAAGGGACCGGACATTGTCACTCCGACGGGCAAGTTCAATATCTACAATACCCTGCACGACATCTACTAGCGGAGTGTGGCATGCATCGCGTGGCGTATCTAAGCTCGTTGGTCTATTTGCTGTCCTCATCAGTCGCTGCCGCGGCTGATGAGGGTGGTGATCTCGAGACTGCACTGACGTCGGGCAAGGTGGGTGTCAGTCTGCGTGCCCGCTACGAACACGTCGACCAGGACTCATTTTCGGAAGATGCCGACGCGCTGACTGCCCGGCTGCGGCTCAACTACCGCACAGGTGCCTGGAAACATTTCTCGGCTTTCGTTGAGTTCGATTACCTGTTTCACTTGCTGGACGATTTCAACAGCGGCGGCGGGACCAGTCCCACCAGGACGCAGTATCCCGCGATCGTCGATCCGGATGGCGCAGACCTGAACCAGTTATACCTGGACTACGCCATCGATGGAGACTCGAGTGTTCGCCTGGGCCGGCAGCGAATCTTGCTCGACAATCAGCGTTTCGTCGGAAACGTCGGCTGGCGTCAAAATGAACAAACCTACGATGCCCTGACCATAAGAACCGAGGCGCTACCGAATACTGGCCTGTCGTACAGCTATGTCTCTGAGGTTCGCCGTATTTTCGGCGACAGCGTGCCGGCCGGCAGAAACAAGGTTGACGCGCATCTGTTGAACGCGAAAGTGTCGATTAACGATGCGTGGTCGCTTACGCCGTATTTTTATTTCATTGACAACGATGATGTCGCGACATTTTCGACTTCAACGCTGGGCGCAAACCTTGCCGGAACGTTAAAAGTTGGCGGCGGTGACCTCGCGCTGTGGGCGGAATTCGCAATCCAGAATGATGCCGCGAACAATCCAGTCAGTTATGACGCCAGGTATTGGCACATTGGTGGCAGTTACGCAATGGAATCAGGTTTGACGCTTGGACTTGATTTCGAGTCACTCGGTGGCGCGGACTCGCCGGGAATGAGTTTTCGCACGCCGCTCGCGACGCTACACGCGTTCCAGGGCTGGGCGGATATTTTCCTGGCAACACCGGATGGTGGCGTTGACGACCTGTTTGCGACCGTCAGGTACAAAGCAGGACGCTGGAACCTGACCGGCATCTACCATGACTTTTCTGCCGAGTCCGGAAGTGGTGATTACGGCACGGAGATCGACCTGTCGGTTGCTACGGCGATAAACGACAAGCTCGGGATCCTGTTCAAGGCGGCACTATTCAATGGTGACACTGCAGCCTACCCGGATACCAGCAAGTTCTGGATCATGTTCACAGCGGACTACTAGAGCGCGGTAGAAAGCTGTAACAGGCGGCGCCTCGTTCGCGAGGCGCCGTTTTTTTGTGGCTAGTGCGCAGGGATCAGGCGGTGTCGTAGCTATCCACTTCCACCGGGGTTTTGAACCAGTCGGGCTTCACAATCAAGAGGTCGCAGGTCAGGTGCTCGAGTGTGCGTTCAGCAGTTGCGCCGATAAAAAGACGCTTCCAGCGATTTCGGGCGACTGCGCCCATGATGACAACATCCGCACCGATTTTCTCGGCGAGTTCGGGAAGCTCCTCGTGCGTCAACCCGGCGACGAGATGACATTTGGTTTTGGCCAGGTTATGAAACTCGGTAATCTCCTGAAAGCGCTTCTGATGATCTTCGTGCATTTGCTTTTCGATTTCGTCGTAAGGCAATGACACCGGGATGTACGCGTTTGCCGTCGCTGTTGCGACTGCGATGCGCGGGTCGTAGGAATGAAAGGCGTGAACCTCGCCCTTGACCGTCGAAGCCAGCGTTTTGCTGAGCTGAAGAATCTCATCGTCGAGCGCCGCGGGTTTGTCGTGCTGGTTCATCGGGTCAATTGATGCGAGGAACACCGGCTTGGCAGAAAGATCGCGCGGCTTGACCAGCCACAGCGGCATGGGACAGGTGCGAATCAGGTTCCAGTCCGTGTTGCTCAGCAATGCGCGCCGGACCGCTGAATGATGGTGAGTATCTTTGACCACGATGCTGGCATTCGTTGCCACAGCCCGTCGCACAACTCCTTCAGACAAGGGGTGGTCCCAAACGGCCTCGGTTGTCACCTTGATTCCATCGTCGCGCAATGGCGCCGCGAGTTTCTCGAGGTGCTTTTTTTGATGATCGAGGACTTCTGCACGCGCCTTTTGCAAAGACGGTGAGTCGAATAACCGATCGCCGCTCAGGTATTCGTTGTAAAAAACGACCAGCATGTGCAGTTCGGCATCAAGGTTCTTCGCCAGCCAGGCGGCACGTGTGAGGGCCGGATGCTCGTTGGTGGTCGGATCAACAACCGCAAGTATTTTGGATATCTCGTTCATGATTTCGCCTTGGACGTCGTTTTCGTTGGGATGTTCTATAGACTTAGCATACTCGCTGTATCGCCCGATCAAATAAGTCCTGTTCCCTAACGAACGTCGGTTTCTACGTACGGCGGGACTCCGTACGCGGGCAGTACTATAATCAATGGATTGCCTAGCAGGAGCAGACCATGCCCGAACTGCCGATCGACGAATTGCGGCGCGAAATGCTGGAAAAGAAATCGGAGCTTTCGGCTCGACTGGACCGAATTTCTGCAAACCTTCAGCGTGGCTTCGCGGCCGACTCCAAGGAAATGGCAAAAGAGCTCGAGGATTCCGAGGTCGTCGATGCCCTGGGCAATGAAGCACGGAGCGAAATTGCCAAGATTTCGGCGGCGCTGGCACGTATGGACGACGGCAGCTTTGGTCTGTGTATTGAATGCGGGGAGGCGATCGACGTGAATCGGGTACTGGCCTATCCCTACGCGGACGAATGTATCGAGTGTGCCAAAGACGGCGAACGCCGCAAGAGCCACGCCTAAAGCGTCATATGCATTTTGACCAGTTCGGCCAGTGAGCTGGCCTGCATTTTGTCCATGACGCGTGCACGATGAATTTCCACGGTGCGCTGGCTGACGTCCAGTTCGTACGCGATGATCTTGTTGGGTTTGCCTGTGACGACGAGATCGAACACTTCGCGTTCCCGCTTCGTCAGGGTTGCCAGTCGATCCGCAACTTCACTGATACGTTCGCGTTTTTCTCGACGCTTCTTGTCGGTGGCGAGTGCCTTTCCTATGCGTTCGAGCAGCTCCTGGTCCCGAAACGGCTTCTGGATGAAATCAACGGCACCTTTTTGCATCGCTTTCACCGCCATTGGCACATCACCATGACCGGTAATGAAAATTATGGGCAAGGTGTTCTCGCGGCGAATCAATTCCTGCTGCAGATCGAGACCACTGAGCCCCGGCATGCGAATGTCGAGCACCAGGCAGCCCGGTCGTTGCCGGGTTTCCCTGGCCAGGAAATCGTCTGCGGAATCAAATATCTCGTACGGCAGGTCGACGGATTCCATCAGTGCCTGCATCGCCGAACGGATAGCAGCGTCATCATCGACGATAAAGACCGTTGGCGCCTGTTTTGACTGATTCCTCATCGCCAATTATTGGAGCAGAACGGGCGAGGATTTGCGAGTATTTTTGCTCCAAAAAAGCGTTTGGGCGATCGATGCGCCAGTGTCCTAATCCAGTCGTTTGCTGAATCTCAGCGCTGCAATCGTCATCGCTACCAGCGTAAATCCAATCAGATAATAGAAGTCTTTTCCGAGCTCGCCAATCGATGCATCGCGCAACATGATGCCGCGAGTCAGTCGAATGAAATGGGTCGTCGGCAGTGCCTCGCCGATGTATTGGGCGACACTCGGCATGCCATCGAACGGAAACATGAAGCCGGACAGCAGGATCGACGGCATCAGTATGAAGACCGTAACCTGCATTGCCTGAAACTGAGTATGTGTTGCTGTCGAGATTAGCAATCCGAGCGCCAGGTTGGCGCCAATAAATGCGGATCCGGCAATATAGAGGTCGACAATGCTGCCGCGGACGGGGACATCGAAAAGCAGCATGCCGGCGCCAAGAATAATTGCCAGTTGCAGTAGACCGATAGCAACGTACGGTGTCACTTTGCCAATCATCAGCTCAGCTGCACTGACCGGCGTATTGATCAGCAATTCTAGGTTTCCGCGTTCGCGCTCGCGAACGATTGCGACTGCCGTAAAGAGCATCATCGTCATCATCAATATGACGCCCATGAGGCCCGGAACGATGTTGACCGGTGTACGGCGCTCGGGATTGTAATAGGGGCGAACCTCAAGCAGGGTTTGCACAGGCGAGATCGTCGGCACGGAATCAAATCCGATTCTCATGGCGCGCAGCTGATTGGCAACGCCAAGAATCGTGGGGTCACTGCCATCGACCAGCAATTGCACAGCGGGTCGGTTCTGGTCGACGACCCGCCGGTCGAAATCTTCGGGAATATAGACGCCAATGGATATTTTTCCGCGGCGCAGGAGATTCTCAAGTTCGGCCGGATTGACAACGTCCGCAACGATATCGACAACCTGTGTTTCTCGAAGGTCGGAAACAAATTGCCTCGACAGGTGACTACCCGACTGGTTCACAATCGCTGTCTTCAGATTTCTGACGTCAGTATTGATTGCGTATCCGAAGAGCAGAATCTGGATTATCGGCAATCCGAATACCATGCCGAATGTCAGTCGGTCCCGGCTGAGTTGCCGGACTTCCTTCTTGATAATGGCGCCAAGCCGCGACAGGGACTTTTTCATCAGGCGTCATCCGCCTTCATGGTGACCGCAACAAAAACATCTTCGAGTGTTGCCTCGGTAATGTGCGTTCGCGCAGTCAATTGCGCCGCTTCGAGCGCTCCGCGCACTATTTCAAGCGGGTCGCCGTATTGCTGTGGAATCAAGACTCGCAGTCTTACTCCGAGCTGGGTCACACTGGCGACTTTGTCGAGTTTTGCGAGTGCGGCTTGCGCGGCGTAAGGATCCTCCGCCGAGACCTCGACAATGTTCATGCCGGTTTTCGCCTGCAACTCGGTTGGCGTTCCGTCGGCAACCTTGACGCCCCGGTCCAGGATCGCCAGCCGATGGCAGCGTTCGGCTTCGTCCATGTAGTGCGTCGAGACGAGAATCGTCGTGCCATTTTCGGCAAGTCGAAACAGGTTCGCCCAGAAATCGCGGCGGCTCTGCGGGTCCACAGCGCTGGTGGGCTCGTCCAGCAGCAGCAGGTCCGGGTGATGCAATACAGCGCAAGCCAACGCGAGACGCTGTTTCTGGCCTCCGCTCATCGTGCCCGCAAGCTGGGCGGACTGCATTTGCAGATCATACTTCTGGAGTAGCTCGTCGATTCGTGTGCGTCGATCGGCGGCAGGATAAGAGTAGATCTCCGCGATGAACTGAAGATTTTCACGGACAGTAAGATCGACGAACAACGAAAATTTCTGTGTCATGTAGCCGATGCGGGGCTTTAGCAGGCGAGCGTTTCCGGGAATCCTGGTGCCGAGAACATCGGCTGATCCTTCCGTCGGAGTCAGTAGGCCGCACAGCATGCGAATCGTTGTGGACTTGCCGGAGCCATTCGGTCCGAGAAATCCGTAGATCTGGCCTTTCGGTACTTTGAGGTCCAGCGAACTGACGGCGCGCAGGTCGCCGAACGACTTGGAAAGGCCCTGCGCTTCAATTGCAAAATCGGATGCCATCGTCAGTCCAGCTGCAATTCGACTTCGACCGGGACGCCGTCGGGCAGGCGCTCACGATCTTCGGCGATATCGATTTTCGCAACGTAGCTCAAGCGACCGCGATCCCGTTCAGTCAGTGCATAGTAGGGCGTAAAGGCTGCTTCGCTCGCCACCGTCCTGACGGTACCTTTGACCGGCGCGTCCAGGCCATCCACAAAGATCGTCGCGGGCGTGCCGCTTCGAACACGCGCGCGCAGTGATTCCGGAATGAATACCCGTGCATGGGGTTGCCTGGCAGCCAGAATGACCAGTACCGGTTGTCCGGCCTGCGGCCGTTCGCCCAGTTCAAACAGGCGGCTGTCGAGGACGCCATCGACCGGTGCTTTCAAAACATGACGATCGACCGCAATTTGTGCCAGATCACGACGTGCTGCAAATTGTGTGACGGCCTGTTCTGCCTGCGCGAGTTCTTCGAGCGTCGTACCCGCCAGCAACTCCTGCAGTCTGGCGCGCTGCACTTTGAGATCGGCCTGCGCATCGTCAAACGCCGAGTTCGCAGCGTCCAGTTGCTCATTGGAGGCCAGGCCGCGCGCAAAAACTTCCTGCAGGCGTGCCTGCTCGTTGCGGCGAAAATCGAGTCTTTGCCTGGCGCCCTCTACGCTGGCGCGGGCGGCGGCGATCGATTCACTGCGTGGGCCTCGAACCAGCTCGTCAAGGCGCGCCTTCGACTGGCCCAGTGCTGCTTCGGCCTCCTGCAGTTGCGCGAGAGCTCGGGCGTTATCCTGCGTTACGAGTACGTCACCGGCGCTCACCGAGCTGCCTTCTGCAACAGCAATACGCGTGATCGGCTCGGCGTAGTCGGCCGTAACTTCAATCCGGTCCGACTGAAGCTCGCCTACGACACGGTGGTTGCTGTCGTCGTCCGAGCAAGCGGCAATCAGGCTCGCGGCCAAAAACAGGAAAAAATAACGATGCTTCATCATAAGGCTCCGCTCACGCCTTGATATGCGCGAGCAATAGTTCAATCTGGGTGTCGATAAGTTTGTCGGTGTCCAGCGAGCGCTTGCCGAAAAGGGAGCGCCACACGACGGACATCATGACCGGCGCGAGAAACAGGTGCGGGAGCTCATCAACGATGCTCGGGCGAAATTCACCGCGCTCGATGCCGCGCCGGATAATTCGTTGTACGACGGCCAGGCCCTTGGAGACGACGTTCTGGTAGTAGTAATCCAGCAGATCCGGGTGTCGCGGACCTTCTGAAATCAGCAGGCGAATGATCACGGCAACCGGCGAATCCGGAACCTCCTTCAGGAAACGGCTCGCAGGGCCCCGGATAAACGCCTCGGATGACTGGTCCGTCTTGTCGACCAGTGCAATCAAGGCGTCGACGCGTCTCACTACAACGTTTTTGACGACGGCCTTGAAGAGTTCCTCCTTGGTTTTGAAATACAAATACAGGAGTCCCTTGCTGACGCCGGCGCGGCTCGCGACTTCCTCGACACGCGTTGACGCATAGCCTTTGTCGGCGAACGCGTCGAATGCGGCTTCAGTGATTTCCTGAGGCCGGTCTTCCTTGCGCCGCCGGTATCGGGGTTTGCTCATTACAGGCTCATTAATGACTCGTTGGTCAGCAATTATAGTTAATGACCCATGGTTCAGCAAGAGGCATGCATCGCAAAATATGGCGAATCCGGCATAATCCGCCGCATGTTTACCTACATAGACCCCAAGGTCCGCGAGCGCCTGTCCGAGCAGGGAACCCTTTTCCAGATCGATCGCGACGGGCAACGCGTGCCCGCCGGCACGGTGAGGAAGCCTGCAACCATCAGCGTGCTCGGGCCCATCCCGTTGCCTTGCACACTATCCACGGCGCGCGTATCGGTGCAGTGGTTCGCCTGTGTGCGCAATACCGAGCTTGGAAAGATCGAAGAACTGGCTGATGATTTGCGGCAACAGAACGGCCAGCAGTCCTTTGCAATGCTGGCATCTTTCATGGCCGTGAACAGCGTACTGCTGATTGGAGACCCCGCAACCTGGCGCAACCCGCTGGTTCGGGTTCACTCGAGCTGTCTGACGGGCGATGTCTTTGGCTCGGAGCGCTGCGAATGTGGCCCCCAATTGCATGCGGCCATCGAGCGCATTCACGAGGATGCAGAGGGCGGCATGGTCATATACATGTCTGGGCATGAGGGGCGTGGCATCGGCCTCTGGGCCAAAGCCGCGACTTATTTGCTGCAGGATGCCGGCGAAGACACTTACCAGGCGAACCGCAGCCTCGGATTGCCCGACGATTCGCGCGACTTCAGTGACGCCGCGACTTTGCTGAAGTACTTCCTCGGGGGAAAGGCTTTTCGATTGCTGACCAACAACCCGAAAAAGGTTGATGACCTGACGCGTTTCGGACTGGAAGGCATTACGCGTGTCAAGCACGTCAGTGGTGTCGGTGACAATAATCGACGCTACCTCAATGCCAAGAAAGGCTGGGGCCACAAGCTCGATCCCGACGACCTGGAGATCGAAGGTTAGCCGGTGCTGAACGCTGTTATTGTCGCCAA
>JAUHYO010000111.1 GCA_030426325.1 Gammaproteobacteria bacterium
CTTCGGCGTACTGGCAACGGTGGTGCTGGTCATTCAGCTGGTCACCGGTATTTTCCTGACGATGAACTACAAGCCGTCCGCGGCCGAGGCGTTTGCGTCTGTTGAATACATCATGCGCGATGTCGACTGGGGCTGGCTGATTCGTTACATGCATTCAACCGGCGCATCCTTCTTTTTTGTCGTCGTTTATCTGCACATGTTCCGCGCCATGCTCTACGGGTCCTACAAGAAGCCGCGCGAGCTCATCTGGATCATCGGCATGCTGATTTTCCTGGTGTTGATGGCCGAAGCCTTTGCCGGGTACCTGCTGCCATGGGGCCAGATGTCCTACTGGGGTGCACAGGTCATTATTTCGTTGTTTGGCGCGATTCCCTGGGTCGGAGATGCGCTGGTCGAGATCATTCGGGGCGATTACTCGATATCCGACATCACCCTGAACCGATTCTTCGCATTGCACGTTATTGCACTGCCGCTGGCGCTGGTCGGGCTGGTTTTTGTCCACATTGTGGCATTGCATCACGTCGGCTCGAACAACCCGGACGGCATCGAAATCAAGGAACATAAAGGAGCCGATGGTATTCCGCTGGACGGTGTGGCGTTTCATCCCTATCACACGTCAAAGGACTTGGTCGGCATCATTGTTTTCCTGATGATTTTCAGTGCGGTCGTCTTTTTCGCACCGGAAATGGGCGGGCTGTTTCTTGAACATGCGAACTTTGAACCCGCAAACCTGACAGCGACGCCGGAACACATCGCTCCGGTCTGGTACTTCACGCCGTTTTACGCGATCTTGCGTGCCGTGCCGGATAAGTTGTGGGGATTCATCCTGTTCGGGCTGTCTGTGATCCTGCCGTTATTCCTGCCGTGGCTGGACCGATCCCGAGTAAGATCGATTCGCTACCGCGGCTGGATATACAAGTCGGCACTGACGCTGTTCGTCTTGACCTTCATTGCGCTTGGATGGCTCGGGTTGCAACCGGCAACGCCGGCGTTCGTCACAGCCGCGCGAATATTCGCCGTTTTGTACTTCGCTTTCTTCCTGCTGATGCCGTATTACACGGCGATTGACAAGACCAAGCCGGTGCCGGAAAGGGTGGTCTACCATGGATAAGTTCAACCGAACCCTCAAAGCTTTGATGCTCGGCTCAGTGTTGTTCGCCGCCGAAGTGATCGCGGCCGGCGGCGGTGCAGCGCTTGAGCCCGCCAACCTGGATCGTGACAACATCAATTCACTGCAACGCGGTGCGGCGAATTTCATGAACTATTGCTCGGGTTGTCACTCGGCAAAATACGTTCGATTCAAGACGATCGGCAAGAACCTCGACCTGACTGACGAGCAGCTCGTCGACAACCTGATGTTCAACGCGGAAAAGACGTTTGAAACGATTAATGTGTCGATGCCCATGAGGGATGCACAACGCTGGTTCGGCACGGCGCCTCCCGATCTGTCTCTGGTCGCGCGCGCCAAAACAGCGGACTACGTCTACAATTTTTTGAAGGGCTTTTATATCGACCCTGACAGCCCGACTGGCGTGGACAACCTGATCCTGCCGGGTACCAGCATGCCGCATGTATTGTGGGAGCTGCAGGGCTACCAGTCCGCCAATTTTGACAAACACGATAATGACGATGGCTCGGTGACGATTACATTCGAGGGATTCGAGCAGCGTGTTCCGGGCTCTATGGACTCCGAGGACTACGATGAGTTCGTTCGTGACACGGTCAATTTTCTGGCCTATATGGCGGAGCCGGTTCGCTCTGACCGACGCAAGCTGGGCGTCTGGGTTCTGATGTTCCTGACCTTTTTCTTCATCATCGCCCGCATGCTCAAAAAACAAATCTGGAAGGATGTAACGTAATGGCAGTAGTAGCCAACAGGCGGTCGGTAATGACACTATTTTCACGACCGACTGATATTCACAGTCATCGTACTCGGCTGGTGCTCGCTGAGAAGAACATCAATATCGAGATTGCCAATGTGGCCGGTCCTGACCTGCCGGAAGATCTGATGGATCTTAATCCGTATCATACGGTTCCGACGCTGGTGGATCGCGACCTGACCTTGTATGACTCGCGGGTGATTGTCGAATATCTCGATGAGCGCTTTCCGCATCCACCGCTGATGCCGGTCGATCCCGTTACCCGCGCTCAATTCCGCCTGGCCTTGTTCCGAATCGAAACCGACTGGTATTCAATCGCGGAAGAAGCCGAGTCGAATGCCGACGGCAAACTCGGCACCAAGGCTCGCAAGATGTTGCGCGAAAGCATTCTGCAAAGCACCGAATTATTCGGCGCACGACCTTTCTTTCTTAGCGAAGAGTTTTCGCTGGTTGACTGCACAATTGCACCGTTATTGTGGCGTCTGCCGGTATATGGCATTGACTTGGGCAAAAACGCCGAGCCGATCGAGGAGTACATGGATCGGGTGTTTGCGCGGCGTTCGTTTCAACAAAGCCTGACGGAGCTCGAACAGGAAATGCGACTGTAGTTTTCGTCTTAAGTTAAGTCGTAGAGCCGTCGGCCAAATCGGTGCTAGACTTGCGGCACCAGCCGGAATTCAAGAATAAGATCGTGAACAATTCCAAGCGTTCAAAACGGCCGTACCTGATTCGTGCCATGCACGAATGGATGGGGGATAACTCGCACACTCCGCACATCGTCGTCGATACGTCGGTTGATGGTGTCTGTGTGCCGCTTGAGCATGTCAAGGATGGCAAAATCATCCTGAATATCAGCGAGTCGGCGGCGCACAATCTCAAGCTGACAAACGATGCCGTCAGCTTTCGCGCGCGCTTCAGCGGTGTTGCGTTTGATGTCTGGGTGCCCATGAAATCCGTTCTTGGGATTTATGCACGGGAAACCGGGCAAGGAATGATCTTTTCTCACGACACGGAAACGGCCGATCAGCTCAGCACTCCGTCACCGTCAACATTGCCCGACGAGATTGAAGAAACCCGTTCAAGGCCACACCTGACGATCGTCAAGTAGGCGCGGGCTGCCCTCGTTACGATTCTCCGAGGAGCGTCGTGTCGATCAGGTCGCACAGGCAATGGATGATCACCAAATGAACTTCCTGGATGCGGGCCGTCCGGTTTGCCGGTACGCGGATTTCAACATCCCCCTCGCGGAACACGCCGGCCATCCGGCCACCATCACGACCGGTTAATGCAACAACCTTCATGCCGCGTTCGTGTGCGGCGGCAATTGCGCGAATAACGTTTTCCGAATTCCCCGACGTTGAAATTCCCAGTAATACATCCTGGGCTTTGCCGAGTGCGCGTACCTGTTTCGAGAATATTTCTTCGTAAGCATAGTCATTGGAAATCGACGTCAGCGTCGAGCTGTCAGTCGTCAGGGCCATCGCGGGCAGGCCCGGGCGTTCCATTTCGAATCGATTCAGAAGTTCCGACGAGAAATGCTGCGAATCCGCAGCCGAGCCGCCGTTGCCACAGCTTAGGATCTTGCCGTCATCGAGCAGCGCATCACTCATAAGCTTGCCGGCGATCGCGATGCTTTCCGCAATCTGTTCGGCTGCAACCTGCTTGGTCGCGATACTTTCCGCGAAGTGTTCGCGAACTCGGTTGACGGGGTCCATGCTTGCTCCGGGTCGGATAATTTCGTGCAGTCTAACAGGATGGCCTGATCGAGGGTAATGACGCCGGGCAAGCTACAGGCTCGAATCCACTGGCCGAAACGCATCCGGAATCCACTCAACGGTCATGTCAGCATTGCCTGTTACAGCGACTACGTCAAAGCGCATCGTCGATGTACTGAAGCGGCGATTTCGCGAAACAAAAAGCGCGGCGGTGCGGATGAGTTTCCGCTGCTTGTGCGAGTCCACGGTATGGCTTGCCTCGGCGAAGCGTTTCGAGCTGCGGCAGCGTACTTCAACAAACGCCAGGCACTGTCCATCCATCATGATCAGGTCGATTTCGCCGCCGCGGGAACGGAAATTGCGTGCGACCGGCCTGAGACCCTGCCGGAGCAGGAACTCGAATGCCGCCTGTTCGGCGCGCTGTCCTAGCGCTCGGGAGTCAGCTCGTCCCACGGTGCATCATCTGCTGCACCGGGTGCGATGAGCTCGCCGTCACTGCTGATATCCAGGATGGGTCCGCCCAATTCGTCCTGATGGGGCAGGGCGACCGCTTCACCACGCTGGAACTGGGCCCAGGCCAGGCGGCGATGAACGCGGCCCTGCCGGTCCAGGAACAACACACCGGTTGCGCCGTCGATCTCCGGCATTTCACCGCCACGATACGCGTACAGCGAGGCGACCAGGTTGTAGGCGTCATAGCCCATCGCATGCAGGCGCCCCAATCGTCGTTCTTCCGGCCAGTGTTTCTCATAAATCGCGGGCAGGAAACGTATCCAGGGTTGAGGATCGATAAGCCACGGTGTGTCGGCAAACATGACGCCGTTGAGATCGGTATTCGATCGCCCGTCCATCGAATTCAATGACGAGATGGAATACGCGGGGAGATCGCCCGAGTAGTGAAACTTGAGCTGCGACTTCAGGAGCCGCCCCGGTCCGGCAGCGGCCGCAAGGAAAATGAATTCCGCATCCTGACGGCGGCGCGGATCAAACTGCAGCGTTGTGCCGATGTTCGCGCGCAAGCGCGTGTAGCGCTGGAAACTGCCGGTGAGCCCCATGAGGCTCTCGATGTCATTCGAAAAATCCTGCTTGTCGGGGCTGTACGTCCGGTAGTCCAGCAGCGTGCCGCCGAGACCCTCAAACTCGGTGGCAAAGCTTTCCAGTACGCGGCGTCCCCATTCATTGGCTGGCACCAGTGCCACCGCGCGGCTGTAGCCGTCACCCATGGCGCGTTGTGCTGCCGAGGCTGCTTCGTCTTCCGGTGCAAGCGCGAACTGGAAAAGCCCCGGCGGCGCCAGCGTCTCATCCGGAATGTAATTCAGAGTAAGGACCGGGACGGGAACGAGGATATCGTTTGCCAGTTCGACGACATCTTCCTTGAGCAGGGGGCCGACAACGAACTCGGCGCCATCCGCTACTGCGGTCTGGTAGGCGGCACTTGCGCCGCCTTCGGCATTGACGTCGTAGATGCGCACGGACTGCTGTTCATCGAGCGCGCTCGCGGTCGCAAAATAGGCACCGAGAAAGCCGTTCTGCACCGCGATGCCTGCCGATGCCGCGCGTCCGCTCAACGGCAGCAACAAGGCGAGCTGCCGTGGGTATTCCAGCGACTCGGGATCCAGGGTCTCAATGTTGCCGAGAATGACCATAGCCGGGTGTGTCGGATTCGCGGCTCGCCAACGCGCGACGCCATTGCTCCAGCCGACCCCCTGCTGACCGGTCGTGGTAGCCAGAGACCCGAGCGTCAGCCAGCCACGGGTTTCGGCATCCGGGGTCGCCTCGGCAGCTTCTCTTAAAACCTGCGGGTCGCTGTATAACAAGCCTCGCCACAGTCGATTGCGGTTGCTTTCGATGGCTCGCGCACCGTCGATCCAGACTTCGCGCTGAGTCATGAGTTCGACGGCACGCGCCGGTTCCTGCTTCTGGATCCAGGCATCGGCACGCAACGCTTCGACGCGCAATCGGTCCCGCCGGGTGAGCGGCTGACGACTCAGGGGCTCGAGGATTGCCAGCGCAGCATCCGCATCGCCCTGGTACAGGGACAGCGCGGCCGTGTTGGTATTCCAGATGGGTAGCAACGGGCTGCCCGCAGGCTTTATAACGCTCGCCATCGCACGACGGGCCCGGGTCACGTCGCCCGCGTCGAGCCATTGTTCAACCGCGAGCAGGGTTAGCCGGTCTCGCTCGGCACCGCTGGCGCCGGCAGCCAGGCCGATGTAGGCGCCGGCGGCATCACTGTGTTGGCCGGCAGCACCCATGCGTTCGGCGCGCTGTTCGCCGGAGCCTGTCAATCCCGAAAAGCCAGTGGTTTCGCAAGCGCCAAGCAGAAGGCTAACCAGGACCAGTACCGATAAGCTTGCCAGCGAGCGAGGTTTGACTGCAGGATGATGAAAAATCAACGTCATATTTCCCACTGAATGAAAAGGTTTGATGCCAGATGAGCGGCGCACTGTTTATCGTTGCAACGCCTATCGGCAATCTCGAAGACCTGACGCCCCGAGCGCGACAGACGCTTGGTGAGGTCAGTCTAATTGCAGCCGAGGATACCCGCCACACCGGGCGATTGCTAATGTCAATCGGGGTCAAATCACGACTTATTGCCTTGCATGACCACAACGAAGAAAAGGTGCTGGGCAAGCTGATCCGGGCGTTGCAACAGGGTGATTCGGTGGCCCTTGTCAGCGACGCGGGAACGCCCCTGGTCAGCGACCCGGGGTTTCGGCTGGTTCGGGAAGCGCACCTGAATAACATCAAGGTTTCGCCGATTCCGGGTGCCAGTGCCGTAACCGCGGCGCTCTCTGCGGCCGGGATCCCCACCGATCGATTTTGTTTTGAAGGCTTCCTGCCGTCGAAGCAGGCCGCGCGCCGTGCGCGGCTGGCGGAGCTTGCAAGCGAACCGCGCACGATGGTCTTTTACGAATCCGTGCACCGAATTGCGGAATGCGTGCACGACCTCGTCGATGCTTTCGGTGAGGCGAGGCCGGCCTTTGTCGGCCGCGAGCTCAGCAAGATGCACGAGCAGTGCGTTCAGGAAGCGCTTGGCGAACTCGACCGCCGGATTGCGGACGGCCGCATCGTCGGCAAGGGTGAATTCGTCCTTGTCGTCGCGGGTGCGAGCATTGAGGCCGGGTCGGGCCATGAGGCGGATCGCCTGCTGTTGGAGCTGCTGCCGCACATGCCGGCCAAAGAGGCCGCCAAGGTCGCCTCCCGCCTGACGGGCCTGAAAAAAAACGCGCTGTACGAGCGCTTGCTCGACCTCAAAAGTCCCTGAAACTGCTAGACTTCGCCCCGAGAAAGCCGGAGTTGGCCAGACAATCGCTGCAGTTCGCTGTAGAGGAAAGTCCGGGCTCCTTCGGACAGGGCGCCAGGTAACGCCTGGGGGGCGCGAGCCTACGGAAAGTGCCACAGAAAACAAACCGCCGGCGCAGGTCGGTAAGGGTGAAAAGGTGCGGTAAGAGCGCACCGCGCGACTGGCAACAGTTCGCGGCACGGTAAACCCCGCCCGGAGCAAGACCAAATAGGGGAGTGAGCGAGCCTTGGTGTTCGCACCGCCGGTCCCGAGCGGACTCCCGGGTAGGTTGCTTGAGGCAGTCGGTGACGGCTGTCCCAGATGAATGGTTGTCGTAAGACAGAACCCGGCTTATTGCCAGCTCCGGCTTTCTCACCTCATCTTTTTCAGTCTAATCAATGACTTGTGCTGGAACTGCAGCGTCTTCCCGAGGCGGAATTGCGGTTTGCGCAAAGCCGGTGCAAAACCGCCTCAGGCCCCGGTTGTCGCTATTTTCCGACCCGATTCTCATGCTTCATCAAAGAAGTAGCCGCAAGCGCATGATTTCCTTAGCGGGAAGCCTGCCACAATTCGCCTTTTTTGGGCCACCGGATCGCCGCTAAGTCCCTGTACAACAACAATTAATTGCAAGCTGTTGTTGACCGCCACCAGAGCCGTGCCTATAGTGTTGAAAAGTGGAAAAAAGTGGGAGGAACTGGGCACCCAGCCCGGATATCGCGCCAGAAGAGCGATTCCAGGCACGTCCGAATCATCGTGTTTCGCGGGGCAACAAAAGTTTCATTGGACGCCAAGGGGCGTATGGCCATACCGACCCGGTACCGGGAGCGGTTGTCTGCCCGTTGTGAGGGCCATTTGATTGTGACTGTCGACAAGGACCATTGCCTCCTGGTGTACCCAATGCCCGACTGGGAAGAGCTCGAGCGAAAGTTGGTGCGCCTGCCCAGCATGAACAAGACCGCACGGCGAATTGTGCGAATTATGGTCGGTTATGCGACCGAGGTCGACATGGATAACAACGGTCGAATTCTGGTTTCGAAAGAACTCCGTGAATTCGCGAGCCTGGAACGACAGGGAATGCTGATCGGCCAGGGCAACAAGTTTGAATTATGGGACGAAGCTACCTGGAACGAGAAACGCGACGCATGGCTGTCCGAAGAGGACGACGGCGAAATGCCCGCCGACCTTGAATCGATTTCCTTCTAGGCGGTTCGATAGTCCATGAGCAGTAACGCGCATGTCCCGGTACTGCTGGGGCCAGTCCTCGAGGGGCTGGAATTAAAACAAGACGGCTGCTACGTCGATGGAACGTTTGGCCGCGGAGGTCACAGCGGGGAAATCCTGAAAAAGCTGAATGCAAATGGGCGCCTGATCGGTATCGATCGAGACCCGGATGCCAACGCTTCAGCACCAGGATTCCTGACTGACGACCCGCGCTTCGAGCTGGTTAGAGGTGAACTTGCAGAACTTCAGAACATCATTGCTGAAAGAAATCTCACCGGACAAGTCGATGGACTGCTTCTCGACCTGGGAGTTTCCTCGCCGCAACTGGATGAAGCCCGTCGCGGCTTCAGTTTCCTCCGCGACGGCCCACTCGATATGCGAATGGACCCGGACACAGGTACGCCGGCGAGCGACTGGCTTCTGTCTGTGGACGAGCGGGAGCTGATTCACGTGTTGCGCACTTACGGCGAAGAAACTTTTGCGAAACGCATTGCTCATGCGATCGTATCGACTCGTGCCGAATCACCGCTTCGCACGACGCTGCAACTGGCATCGCTGGTTGAAGCTGCCGTGCCTGCGAAAGCGCGCGCGCAAAAACGGCATCCGGCAACGCAAACTTTTCAGGCGATTCGGATTGCAGTGAACAACGAGCTCGATCAGCTGCAGGCCGTTTTGCGGCAGTCGATCGATGTGCTGAGAAAAGGCGGTCGATTGTGTGTCATCAGTTTCCATTCCCTGGAGGATCGCATCGTCAAGCGGTTCATTCGCGACGAATCGAGAGAGCCGGAGCAATACCGGGGCATGCCATCGATGCCCGACGAGCTTCGCCCGAAGCTAACGGCCGTTGGCAAGGCAGTGAAAGCAAACAGCGATGAGATCAACGCCAACCGCCGATCGCGCAGTGCTCGACTGCGAATCGCGGAGCGCAACTGATGCAGATCATGAAATCGCATCAGCCATTTTTACTGGTATTCGTTTTCGCCCTGGTTTGCGTGCTGACCTCCATGGCGATCGTTTATACGAAGCATGAAGCGCGAAAACTTTTCGTGGAACTTGAAACGCTGACTCGCGAACGGGATGAACTGAACATCGAGTGGGGCCAGTTGCTGGAGGATTCGGGCGTCCATGTCACCTATGGCGTCATGGGGCTCAAGACCCACACCAAGGCCACGCTGGTCGTGCGGCGGGAGCATGACGGCATTCGCAACTACTGCCATATCGGCACCGGCAACTACAATTCAAAGACCGCCCGCCTCTACACCGATCTGGGGCTCATGACCTGCCGGCCGGAGCTGGGGCGGG
>JAUHYO010000112.1 GCA_030426325.1 Gammaproteobacteria bacterium
CCAGTCATTCAAGTTCCTCGGTGAGCGATATGGCTGGGGACACTCCTACAACGCACGCGATTGCTCCGGGCTGGTCATGGAGGTTTACAAGACCTTTGGCGTCCTGCTGCCGCGGAACTCACAGCAGCAACGCAAGAGCCCCATCGGCCGGAATATCGATTTCTCCGCCTGCGACAGCGCCGGTGAAAAACTCAAGGTTCTTGAGCGCTGCGATGTCGGTGACCTGCTCTACTCTCCGGGCCACGTCATGCTGTACCTTGGCCACGTTGACGGCGAGCCCTACGTCATTCACAGCCTGTTCGGTGCAGGATGGACCGACGACGACGGCAATTTCCAGGAAGGCGTGTTAAACGGCGTGTCGGTGACACCGATCCGAAAAATCTACGTATCGCCGGACGCCACGTATTTCGACCAGCTCTACAGCATCAAGCAGATTCGCTGACCCACGCTCACTATCGCGAACGATAGTCGATACCCTGGAACAATTTCTCGGATGCGATAAGCCTGCGGGTTGTGTCATCGCCGCGTTGCCAGGCCAGGCGAACTTTGGCTTCCCGGTCCGCTTCGTTCAAAAGAACACTGACCTGGGCGCGCTTGAATAAAGCCATCGCGTAGCCGGGATGGACGCGAGTGACTTTGTCGAGGCTGGCGGCCGCTTTCTCAAACTGCCTGTCGGCGAGGTAAAGCACGCCTAACTCAAGATCCTGGCCAAATCGTCGACCGAGGATCCGGCTGGCCCGCTCGAACGCACCGATCGCCCCGGTGGTATCGCCTCGCGCCATGCGAAGCTGTCCGAGCCGTACGAGTTCAACGCCGGGTGAGGTTTTGATGGCGACGATCTTCTCGAGCACGTCCAGTGTTTTTTCATCGTTACGCTGTCGCGAGTAAATCGTCGCCAAACCCTCGAGCGCCGGCAGCCGGTCCGGCATTTCTGCGATTACCGATTCAAACAGGGGTTCGGCGAGGTTCCATTGCCGGTTTCTGAGGTAATGCATCGCATGGTAGTGGCGCAGGTCGACCGACGACGGATTGATGTCTCTTGCCCGCTCGAAGTACGCCTGCGCCGCGTCCGCGCGGTCAGTCACCGAATGGGCGACGGCCAGTCGCATTGCCGCCATGAAGTTGTAGGGGTCTGCTTCCAGGATCCGGTCGAAGACCTTGATGGCGGCATCGTAATTTCCGCTCGTGAAATACCCGGACCCAATATCCAGGTCCGCGTAGAGATGCACCATGTCTTTCGGGTTTGGCGCGACCGCCCGAAGGACAGGGCGACCCGATGAACCGACATAGCCAAGACTTGCGAGGCGATCGACCGTCTGCTGGCTCAGTGATTCTTTTGCATCGGACGGATCGTCAGCCTCGTCGAGCGCCCGCGCAGCATAGTTGCTGATCGCTCCCTGTAAAGCCGGCGCCAGGTCGATGCTGCCAGCCAGGTTGTTGTTTTCGCCCGGATCGGATTGCACATCGAACACTTCGAGATCGCCGGACTGGATCATCTTGATGCCATCAAGGACGGCCATGAACTGGGGCTGCCAGCCATACTGCAGGTAGGGCTTCAGGGCCTCGCCAAGAACCGGTTCGCTGTTCGCACCCAGCAGACTGCGCTCGCGCGGGACGCCGGCCCATTCCAGCACCGTATCGAAAACCTGCCGAACACTGACCGCGCGCTCGACACTGCCCGGCGCGATATCGTCACCGGCGACAATCATCGGCACACGCATGGTGCCCTGGTAAAGCAGGTTGCCATGCAACGCTTCGCCGTGATCGCCCAGGCCTTCACCGTGATCGCCGACGACGAGTATTTTGCGCGGCCTGCTTTCGAATCGCGCCTCAAAAGCGGTCAGCAAGCGCCCTACTTCACTGTCGATATACGCCAGCTCGCCCGAGTAGAGGTCATCGGCGTACTGCGAACGAAACGGTTCCGGCGGTTCGTACGGCGCATGCGCATCAAAGTAATGAACCCACAAAAAGTCTGCACTGTCTGGCTGCGCGATGTAGTCCAGCGCCGCACGGGTGGTTGCTGCAGCGTCGCGCTCGTTGGAATCGCCGGCCAGTGTGTCGTCATATTTGTCGAAGCCACGCGCGAGACCAAATTGTTGCGCCAGCGGAAAACCGGAAACGAAGGCCGCGGTTTTGTAGCCAAGGCCCTTGAGCCTGACCGCCAACAATTCGAGCTGATCACCGACGCGCCGCCCGTTCTCCCGAATACCGTGCTCCATCGGGTAGCTGCCGGTCATCATTGAAGTGTGCGATGGCAGGGTAGTCGGCGTTGTCGAATAGGCTTGCGTGAAATACTGCCCACGATCGGCCAGCGCGTTCAGGTTCGGCGTCTCAACGTCGCTCGATTCAATACCCAGCCGGTCGGCCCGCGTGGTATCGAGTGTGATCAGCAGGATCGCCGGGCGCTCGCTGTCCGGCAATCCTTTTGCCGGCGATTCGTCACCGTCCGGTGAACAGCCCGAAAGCAAGAGAACGAACGACGAAATCAACAGGACGATTTTTTGCAATACAGCACGCCGCGCGGTTTTCGCGCTCACTTCTTGCCAGGTCAATGGATCTTCCACACTATTTTTATTGCCACAGAGAACAGCACAAGGAACAACATAAACGCAAACAACCAGCCGCGCATCCACTTAGGCCCCCAGTTGATAATAACCTGGGTCGGTGTGTTGAACTCAAAGCGCTCGGCGCTTGCGCTGTCATCAATGTAACCCGCGGAATTCGCGATCAAAAAGTTCCACCATTGCTTCTTATGCAGGACATGCGTCGGAACGACGGTTGGCACAGTGAGTTGCGGCTCTGCGCCTCGCATCAGGATGGCTGTTCTTCTGGGCTCGGGTTGATAAAACGTCCAGGCCTTCTTGCGCGCATCCCATTGCGCATTGATATCGATCCACCGGTAGTCCGCGGGAGAGCCATCCAGTTCAACGGGCGTGACGTAAACCCTGGCGCCGCTGTCCGTCGCTTCCGTCCCGAACTGATTGGAACAAAAGACCAGCAGGAACAGTATCGGTATCGATGCCACCAGCGCAGGCCAGAAGCTTAGCCACAACTGCCGGCCTGAAAGCCCGAGATTTCGTCGCAGCACTTTGCCGAGACTGCCGTTCTCGTCACTCGACCGAACGAGGTCTTTTTGCACCTGGCTGATCTCCTGCTTCAGCTTCGCGAGCTCAGCCTGGTTGGACAGCTTTTTGAACAGCAGCATCGAGACAAGACTGCCCAGTGCCGCAAAGACAGCAATTCGCCAGACAGGCGCGAGCGACAGGCCGGCCAACAGGCGATCAACGAGGGCGAGCACCGGGTTCAGGCTGTCGAATAGCGAGAAATCAGCCACCGGTCTGTGTTTCCAGCAGCTGCAATATCAATCCGGGAACATCCTGGATGTTATTGACCTCGTTTGACAACGGAAACGATGTGAACAATACACCCGGCACCAGCGACGGATCGATGCAGTGATCTCCGCTCCACTTCTCCTGGTTGACCTCGACCAGGACTGGCGGTGTTCCACCAAGCGTCGTTTGCCAGGACGCACGATAATTTTTCTCATAGCCAATCACCAGGTCGGGCGCGTCCGCATTTGCCAAACCGGGATAAATATCGTCACGATCGAATACCCGCCGCACGAGCGAGTCACCGCTTTCCGGGTCGACCGCCGCGAGCAGCCGCGCTGCAATTTCCGCTTTCAACGCTGCTGTCTCGTCGAGACTGACGATGCCCTGTGGTTCACGGCCTTGTTGATTTACGAACAGGCCGTTCAGTCCTAGCGCAAATGCTTTCGTTTTGCTCCAGTCGACGCCCTCGAACAGGCTGTCGCTGCCGCGCTCTCCCGGCTTGAATACCAGGTAACCGGCATCCGCCAGCCACCTGTTGAGATGCACGGCCTTCCGGAACGGCGCAAAACCGTGATCACTCAACACGATCAGCCGATCCTCATCACCCATTCGCTTGATTGTTTCGCCCAGAATGCGGTCTGCTTCGCGATAGATCCATTGAATGGCGCCTCGCGCTTCATCGCTGCTTTCGCTATGCAGTGCATGCGCATCGTCGATGCCGCGGTAAAACATGTGGCTCACGCGATCCGTCTGCACGAAGACGGCAACGTTCAGCTCCGTGTTGTGTGCGTCGAGCGCGCTGTACCACATAGCTTCACGTTCAGCCAGCGTTGTGCGAATCATCGCAAGATAGTCAGCGTCGCGGATCTGCCCGTCGTTGAGTGACCAGGTTTCTTCCGGCATGCCGAGCGTATGAAACAAACCGATTTCATCCGCCAACTCAGCCGCAAACTCCGGCGGTGAGGAAATTGCAACCGCCGGATCGGTCGGATCAATATTGATCGGCGATACGTAGAGCTTGAGCACCGGGTAGGACTGCAGCAGCAGGAACCTCACCATGCCGGTTGTGCGCACTGGGCCCAGTATGTCGAAATTCACGCGGACCCAGTCACTCCACTGACCCTCTTCAAGACCAAGGCTCTCGCCGTTGATATTGATTTGCACGCCTCGCGGCGCCGGTTCGATGGAAAATTGCTGCTGCAGGGTTTCTCCGCGGGACAGCGGGTCGTCCGGTCCGGCCAGTGCGGTTTCGATCCGGCCTTTTTCATCAGGAATGACACGCCGGATGCGCCGGTTGTCGCTGTCGGCGAGTCGCTCCGTCGTAAAAATGGAATACGTGCCTTGCGTGCCCAGCAAGTCGGGCACGCCCATGCCGGATAGCATCCGGTGGATAGTATCCGGCGGATAACTCACCGGCACACGCAGCACGGACGCATTCAGGCCCGTTTTCTCGGCGGTCATCCAGAAAGGCTCGCCGATGCGCCGATTGGAGACCTCGCCACCATCGGCCGGAATTTTCATGCCGAAAATATCGACGCTGTAGTGTGTCGGCTCGGTCTCGGAAATCGAGAAATCGGGAGAGTAAGCATCCGTCGAACGCCTGAGAAAATCGAATATGCCGTGCTCGCCCGGTCCGGTGCCGGTTGCAAAACTCGACCAGGCCACCGGCGACTGGGCCGGCGTCGTCGTCGCGAGCGCCTGATAGCCCCCGCTTTCTGCCAGGCGTGCAAAGTTGGGCATCAGGCCCTCGTTCATCCATTGTTCAGCAAGCTTAGGATCGAGGCCATCAAACCCCAGCACGATTACGCGTGCATTGACACGCTCCGGGATTGCTCGCGGCTCCTGCCCGGATACAAACCATAGCAACGCACCAGTTCCCGCGAACAACAATACGAATTTTGCCGGGCCGAAGCTACGCCACAAGAGTTTGATCGGCAGCAGGATGATCGCCAGGATCGACAGCACCAGTCCCACCAGCGCAACCCACAGGCCCTGCAGGAAACTGATGCCCGCACCGGGGCCGATATAGGCCTCGGCAACCAGCGGTGCCAGTAACAGGCACGGACCCAGAACCGATCGAATGATGTTCGTAGTGGAAAAAACGGGCATACGGGCGATGGCTTTTCCGGGGTTTGGCGAGCTGAGGAAGTGGATTGTCAGGACTATCCGGCCAAGTATACTGAATGGCATTGCCCAGTTGCCCGACGTTGCAATATTCGTGTCCTCAAACAAAGCATCCCATGTTCCGGCCGGCCTCCACCGGGCAAGCAGGTTGGTCGCCGCAACGACCGGACTGTGGAAAGCGCTCGGCAATCTCGAAACACGCATACTGGGCAGTGACCTCGACGGGATCGAGATTGAAAAACCCGTCTTTGTCAGCGGCCTGGCCCGCTCCGGTTCGACAATCCTGACGGAAATCATCAGCCGGCACCCCGACACCGGCTGTCACCACTACAGTGACTTTCCACTGACCTGGACACCCTATTGGTGGAACCGCCTTCGCGAGCGACTGCCACTTCCGGAACGCGAACCCGTGGAGCGAGCGCATCGGGATCGACTGATGATTACGCCCGACAGTCCGGAGGCGATCGAAGAAGTGCTCTGGATGCGCTTTTTCCCCGAAGCGCATAAGGCTCGCCGGAGTCATGTGCTGGCTGCAGACAACGATCACCCGCAATTTGAGAACTACTACCGGGATCATATTCGGAAGCTGCTCGCGGTGAGGAAACGCCAGCGTTACCTGGCCAAGAACAACTACCACGTCACGCGACTCGAGTATTTACTGAAACTGTTTCCGGATGCGCGTTTCGTCATCCCGGTACGAAAGCCCTCGCAACAGGTGGCTTCACTCATCAAACAGCATCGCTTGTTCAGCGAACAGGATGCGACCGATCCCCGCGTTTCCCGGCAATTGCAGCTCGCCGGGCACTTCGAGTTTGGTCCGGGACGCTGCCCAATCCTGATCGATGACCGTCAAGCACCCGATTATCAGGAGAAATCCGGGGACGTTGCCTGGTATGCACAGCAATGGGCGGATGTGTACGACTTCCTGCACACTCGCCTGCAGGCGAACCCGGCACTAAAGTCCGCGTGCTTCATTATTCGCTACGAAGATCTGTGTTCCGAAACGCGACACAGTCTGCAAGCTGTCTTTCAGCACCTGGACCTCGACGACGAGGCATCCGAAGAAATCATTGCGTCCAGGGCGTCAACCATCAGCACACCAGACTACTATGAGTGCGATTTCAGCACCGAGGACGCGGCGCTTATTCGGGCGCTGACCGGACGTACTGCTGAATTACTTGGCTACCACGACGACTAGGATTGCGGCCACAAGGCTTCGATTCGATCGACTATCGGTTCGACGCCTGTCCTGACCGGGTCCACGCAGGGCAGCTGGAATTCCGCTTCGTATTTTCGAAGTGCCGCGTCGCTATCACTCGCGGACAAATCCACAGTATTCACGGAGATCCCGACGAACTGCGCATCCGGATTGGTCAACCTCGCCGACAGGAGGTTCATCTCCATGGTTTCCCGCAACCCCGGCAATTTGTGCGCCCGCATGCCTCGCATGTATTCACGGTTTTCAACGTGACACAAGATCATCGCGTCCGGCTGCGCACCGTGCAGCAACCCCAGCGTGACGCCTGCAAATGACGGGTGAAACAGCGAGCCCTGCCCTTCGATGATGTCCCAGTGATTCGCATCATTTTCCGGCGACAGTTGCTCGACGGCGCCCGAAATAAAATCGGCGACCACGCAATCAATGGCGAGGCCCTTGCCGCTGATGAAAATGCCGCTTTGTCCGGTCGCGATGAAATCGGCATCGAAGTTTCGTGCACGCATCGACTTTTCGACGGCGAGCGCCGTGTACATTTTGCCGACCGAGCAATCCGTGCCGACCGTCAGCAGCCGCTTGCCGCTGCGCGGCAAACCGGTCGCTGTCTTGAGATCGGCTGCTGTATGTCGCACATCGAACAACTGGCATCCATTGCGCTCTGCCGCATCCCTGACTTCCGCGATGTTCGTCAATCGCTGGTGCAAACCACTGGCAACGTCAAAGCCGCACTCCAGCGCTTCAAGGATGGTTGGAATCCAGTGCGCCGCGATCGTACCGCCGCTGTTGTTCATGCCGATGACCAGGGTTTTTGCACCCTGTTCTTTTGCCTCGGCGAGCGTCAGGCGAGGCACACCAAGCGTCACCGTGCATTCGGGCAGCGCTATTTCGCCGACACAAAGTTCCGGGCGCCAATCGACGACCCCTTTGGCGATTTTGAGCGAGAGAACTTCCCTGGCATCGGCAAGAAAGAGCAGGTAAGGCGTTTGCATTGTCATATTTATTTAAGCCAGCGGTACGTCGGAATGAATCTTATATACTGATTGCCGATTCTATTCCGGTTTCCCGATCCACCGTTAGCATCAATCGCTAACCGAAAGGAGTACCTATGCTTAATTACATCTGGTTCGGCATGATGGCCATCGGCGTCGCTGCCGGCATCTACAACGACAAGATTGACGCCGTCACAAATGCTGCGATCGATATGGCCAAGGTGTCGGTCGAAATTTCGATCGGCCTGATTGGCATCATGGCTCTGTGGCTCGGGATCATGAAAATCGCGGAAAAGTCCGGGCTCATTCGCATCATCGCGAAGGGGCTTAAACCGATCACCCTGCGCCTGTTTCCAGATGTTCCGGCCGATCACCCGGCCATCGGCTCCATCGTGCTCAATATGTCAGCGAATATCCTGGGGCTTGGCAATGCAGCGACACCACTCGGTCTTAAAGCCATGGAGGAATTGCAGGAGCTCAATGACCAGAAAGATACGGCGACCAATTCCATGGTCATGTTCCTCGCGATCAATACGTCGAGCGTGCAACTGATATTGCCCGCAACGGTTGTCGCACTGATGGGCGCCACGGTCAGCGAAATATTCATCACGACCATTCTCGCGACCTCGCTATCGACCGTCGCCGCTATCGCGGCCGTCAAATTCCTGGAGAAACGAAAGCGTTTCGCCATCGTTCCGGCACAGGAGCAGAACCATGAGTGAGCTTCTAGTTGATGGCCTGAACAACGTCGCGAAATACATCATTCCAACGCTGCTGGTCGGTATTCCCTTCTATGCCTTGTCCGTGAAAAAGGTTCCCGTGTACGAGGTTTTCGTCGAAGGCGCAAAGGATGGTTTTACTATTGCCGTCAGGATTATTCCCTACCTCGTCGCCATCCTGGTTGCCGTCGGCATGTTCCGTGCATCGGGTGCACTCGACATGCTGCTCGACCTGCTTGCACCGGTGCTCAACTTTGTTGGCTTCCCGGCCGAGAACCTGCCGCTGGCATTAATGCGCCCGCTGTCGGGCAGCGGTTCGCTCGGACTGCTCACCGACCTGGTCAACGAACACGGTGTTGATTCGATGGCCGCGAAGATCGGCGCGACCATGTACGGCTCATCGGAGACAACGTTTTACGTCCTGGCGGTTTACTTTGGTTCGGTCGGTATTGTTCGCAGCCGTCACGCGATTCCGGCGGGCTTGTTTGCTGATGCCGTTGGTGCAATCGGCGCCGTGTTCTTTTGCAAAATGCTGATCGGCTAGGCGTAGATTCGCGGTACCCGGGCCGAGACACCGGTCAGGAGCTGGTAGCCAATGGTTCCGGCGGCTTCGGCGATCGCGTTAACGGCGATACCCTGGCCCCAGAGTTCAACGCGATCGCCGACGGCGACGCGCTCGTGCTCGGTCAGGTCGATTGTTATGGCGTCCATCGAGACTGTGCCGGCCAGTGGCGCGATCCGGTCATTGACTCTCGTCGGCGTGCCACTGGGTGCGTGCCGCGGATAACCGTCGGCGTAGCCGATGGCCACGGTACCGATGATTGATGGTCGGCGTGCCGTCCAGCGTGCGCCGTACCCGACCGGCTCACCTTCGGCCACTTCGCGAATTGCAATGATCTCGGACCGCAACGTCATCGCCGGCTTGAGTTCGCGTGCCGACTCGATGTCAATCGACAAAGGCGAATTCCCGTACAACATGTAGCCCGGTCGATTCCATTCCGCGT
>JAUHYO010000113.1 GCA_030426325.1 Gammaproteobacteria bacterium
CGCTTGCTGGTTTTCCTGAAACGCCCGGGTGACCAGCTACAGTTCAACTCGTTTATTGCGGCGCAGACAGAGCCGACGAAATTTGCACAGCTCCTCGATTGGGTAACGGACAACCTCGACAAGAACGTCGATATCGCAGCGCTCGCATCCCGCGCCTGCATGAGCGAGCGAACCTTTCGAAGGCAATTCGAGAAAGAGCTCGGTGTGACCGTCAAACGATACCTGACGCAGGCAAGACTCACCAAGGCACAATCCTTGCTCGAGACGACCGCGCTTCCCATCTCGACCATCGCCGCCCGATGTGGTTTCCGCTCTGCCGACGCGATGCGTTACTCGTTTGCGGCGGAACTGGATGTCACACCGAGCGATTACCGGCACCGTTTCGGCAACCTGGCGTCGTAAGTACAAATAACGGGTTTCCAGCCGCGCTGGAACGGTGTATAGAATTTAAGATCCGGCGGCAGAACTGGGTTGCAGGTGGCTGACGAAACAAATAAGACCTTCGACAAGGACACGATGCCTTTCGTGGCGCCCTGCCGATCGCTTTCTCCCTTCGCCGCATTTCGGTGGATCCGGCTCGGCATTGCAGACTACCGCCGCGCACCGCGGCAGAGCCTGATCTACGGCATCGTGATGGCCGTCATCATGGCCGTCTTGTCCCTCGGCGCCTGGCTGTACGGCAGCATCTGGTTCATGCTCGCGATGCTGGGCGGCTTCGTTTTTCTCGCACCGCTCGCCTGCATCGGCCTGTATGCCATCGCCGCACAACTCGAGCGTGGTCATGACCCTTCCATCGCGCGCAGCCTGCGAGCCGCGTTTCGGCGGCATCTCGGCAACGAAATGGTGTTCGCAATTATTCTGCTGGTTATATTCCTGGTATGGGCCCGAGCCGGCGCCATGGTGAGCGTGTTCTTCCCAACTGATGCGAACCCGGATATCCGGGAGCTTCGCGGCTACCTGGCTGTCGGTACACTTGTCGGCGCCGTGTTCGCGGCCGTTACCTTTTCTGCGAGCGCTTTCTCGCTGCCAATGCTGATGCACAGGAACGTTGACAGCGTGACCGCCATCGTGACGTCGATCAATGCGGTGTTACGCAATAAATTTGCAATGATGTTGTGGCTCGCTTTGATCATCGCTGGCCTGATCGTCGGCACGGCAACGGCTTTTGTCGGCATGGTGTTCATCCTGCCGGTCATAGGCTACGCGGCCTGGCATGGTTACCAGGAAGCGATCGATGCCAGTGAATTTCCACGACACACCGTTGGCATCACTTCACAACCGCGAATCCCGCCGACAAGCGCCGCCTAAACAAAAGCATCCCCAATCCGTTATCAGGGATAGTCCCTATTGCGACGTCAATCTTAAACCTTAAGATTAAGCATTTGCTTGCATCAATAATCGACGCTGCAAGCACTGTGGACTTACGCAATATGGATTCGCAATCGAGCTACAACGACAAGGTCGTTCGACAATTCGCGATAATGACTGTCGTCTGGGGCGTGGTCGGCATGCTGGTCGGACTGATCATCGCCGCACAGCTGATCTGGCCCGCCCTGAATTTCGATCTTCCGTACCTGTCCTACGGACGCCTGCGCCCACTGCACACCAATGCGGTCATTTTTGCGTTTGGCGGCAGCGCGCTGTTCGCGACAGCGTATTACGTTGTGCAGCGAACCTGCCATGTACGCCTCGCATTCGACAGGTTGGCGGCATTTACATTCTGGGGCTGGCAGCTCGTCATCGTTCTGGCCGCGATTACCCTTCCGCTCGGCATTACACAGAGCAAAGAGTACGCCGAACTGGAGTGGCCGATTGACCTGTTGATCGCCGTCGTCTGGGTCGGGTACGCCATTGTTTTTCTCGGCACAATCGCGAAGCGACGCGTCAAGCATATCTATGTGGCCAACTGGTTCTACGCCGCATTCATAATCACAGTTGCCGTGTTGCACATCTTCAACAACCTCGTCATTCCCGTTTCCCTGACGAAGTCCTACCCGATTTATTCCGGCATCGTCGACGGCATGATGCAGTGGTGGTATGGGCACAATGCTGTCGGGTTCTTCCTGACCGCGGGCTTCCTCGGAATGATGTATTACTACGTGCCCAAGCAGGCGGGCAGGCCGGTCTATTCATACCGGCTCTCGGTTGTACATTTCTGGGCGCTGATCGCCATTTATATGTGGGCTGGTCCGCATCACCTGCACTACACATCGCTGCCGAACTGGGCGCAGTCGATTGGTATGGTGTTTTCTCTGATTCTATTGGCACCCAGCTGGGGCGGCATGATCAACGGCATCATGACGCTGTCGGGCGCGTGGCATAAACTACGCACCGACCCGATCCTCAAATTCATGATCGTGTCGCTGTCGTTCTACGGCATGTCAACATTCGAAGGGCCGATGATGTCAATCAAGACCGTGAACGCGTTGTCGCACTACACGGACTGGACCATCGGCCATGTACACTCCGGCGCCCTGGGCTGGGTGGCGATGATGACGATCGGCGCGATGTACAACATGATCCCGCGACTCTTCAACAAAGAGAGCATGTATTCCACCAAGCTTATCGATGTCCACTTCTGGACGTCGACGATCGGCGTGGTGCTCTACGCGGTTTCGATGTGGATCTCGGGCATCACGCAGGGCCTGATGTGGCGGGCACTGAATGATGACGGCACGCTGACGTATTCGTTTATCGAAAGCCTCAAGTTCACTTACCCGTATTACGGCATTCGATTGCTCGGCGGGCTGGTGTTCTTCTCCGGCATGCTGGTCATGGTTTACAACGTCTGGAAAACGGTTGCAGCGACGAAACCTCAGCCTGTTCCCGTCATTCAGCCGGCATGAGAGCCTTAGCATGAATCACGAAAAAGTCGAAAAAAATATTAGCGTCATGGCGATTCTGATCGTCGTGGTAATTAGCATCGGTGGACTTGTCGAAATCGTCCCGCTGATGGCGAGTTCAGCCGCCACCGAGCCGCTTGAGGGCATTCGCCCGTATCCGGCATTGCAGCTGGCGGGCCGCGACGTCTACGTACGCGAAGGTTGCTACGTCTGCCATTCGCAGCAGATCCGCCCCTTCCGAAGCGAGACGGAGCGCTACGGTCCGTATTCCGTTGCCGGCGAGTTTGTCTACGACCGACCTTTCCAGTTTGGCTCGAAACGTACCGGCCCGGACCTTGCACGCGTCGGCAAACGCTACAGCGATGAGTGGCACCGCATCCATTTCATGAACCCCCGCGACGTGGTTCCGGAATCGAACATGCCGGGCTATCCGTGGCTGGCGGACAACGAAGTCGATGGCGAACTGGTTGCCAACAAGATGCGTGCGCTGCAAATGCTGGGCGATCCGTACTCGGACGAGGAAATTGAGGCCGCGGCGGCGGATGTCGCCGGGCGCACCGAACTCGATGCCATCATTGCCTACCTTCAGAATCTGGGCACCGCCCGATCAGCGCGTTAGCGGGAGATTGTCGATGGATATCGGAATATTTCGTGGCGTAATCACGGCAACCCTGTTCTTGCTGTTTATCGGCATCTGGGCGTGGAGCTGGAGCCGCAAACGCAGGGACGATTTTCAGCGCGCGGCCAACGTGCCTCTTGAGGACGATTCGAAGCCGCCATCCCATGAGCCCAACAAGGAGCAATCCCAATGAGCGCCGGATGGACCTGGTACGTCCTGATACTGACCCTGGCAAGTGTCGCTGCCTGTTTCTGGCTGATCGTATGGACTAACCGGCAGCGCGCGTCGGATACCGAAATCGCCGAGTCGGAGGCACACGTCTGGGACGAAGATATTCGCGAACTGAACAATCCGCTGCCGATGTGGTGGCTGTGGCTGTTCATCATCACGCTGGTTTGGGGCATCGGGTACTTTATTATGTATCCGTCTTTCAGCGATGACGGCGGGCTTCTCGGCTGGAGCCAGGAAGCGCAATACGAGGCCGAAGTGGCGGCTGCCGAAGAGCGTTACGGTCCGATATTCGCAAGTTTTGGTGCGATGCCGGCCGAAGAACTGGTTGATGACCCGAAAGCGATGGGCATCGGTTCAAGCCTGTTTGCCAACTATTGCTCACAATGCCACGGCGCCAACGCGCTCGGCGCGGCGGGATTCCCGAACCTGACGGACGATGTCTGGAACTGGGGCGGCTCGCCGGCGCAAATCGAACTGGCAATCAGCAATGGTCGCAATGGGGTCATGCCTGCCCTGGGTGCTGTATTCGGATCGGATGAAGCCATCGACGAAATGGTGCGCTACGTGCAAAACATGGCGACTGAAATGGACACAACGTCGCCTGCCCATACGAAGTACATGCAGCTTTGCATCGCCTGTCATGGGCCAACGGGACAGGGCATGCAGCCTCTCGGCGCGCCAAGTCTTGCCGACGACGTCTGGTTGTATGGGAGTTCCGCTTCGGCAATCCGCAAATCAATTGTTGAAGGACGCAATGGGGTCATGCCTGCGCATCAGGACATGCTCGGCCCGGACCGCATTCGAATTCTTGCCGCCTACGTCTACAGCCTTTCGCGCTAGATGTGATTCGCTGTCATGAGCGCCGAGGAACGAGACAATCAGCATCCTGAATGGAGCCGCGATACGCAAAAGTATGCGGTGCTAACGTGGATCTCGTTCTTAACCGCAGCGTTTTTCTCGATGCTCTTGTTTGCGTTTATCGATCCGCTGATCATTGTCGACTCGATCAACATTGCCGCCGTTGAAAGTCGCAACGCAGGGTACGCCATCGGTTTCTTCTTCCTCTGGGCTCATGCCTGGGTTGCCTGCTGGTTGACGGTCCGGCTTATCCGGCGCAAGCGCCGCGGTCCGGGGGCGTCGCCACCGCAATCACCATGAGTAGCAAGACTCCTTCTGACAACTTCCAGTACGGTCAACTCTATCGTTCGGAAGACAAGATCTATCCGCGTGAGGTCAAGGGTCGATTCGCGCGGCTGCGTCGAATTGCAATGTTTGTTCTGTTGGGCATGTTTTATGGCGGGCCATGGCTGACCTGGGGCGGGCGCCAGGCAGTACTGTTCGATTTGCCGGAACGAAAGTTCTACATATTCGGCATGACCCTCTGGCCCCAGGACTTCCTCTATCTTGCGCTGCTGCTGATCATCCTCGCGATTGCCCTGTTCTTTTTCACCGCAATTGCCGGACGAGTCTGGTGCGGGTTTGCCTGTCCACAGACAGTCTGGACCGAGGCTTTCGCATGGATTGAACGTGCGATCGAGGGCAACCGCAGTCAGCGGATGAAGCTCGATAAAGCGCCGTGGAGCGCGAATAAAATCACGAAGAAAGCCGCGAAGCAGTTCTGCTGGATTGCCCTGGGTCTGTTCACCGGTTTCTCTTTTGTCGGCTATTTCGTCGATGTGCGCACGCTCGCCGTCGAACTTGTCACGCTCTCAGCCAGCCCCTGGACGTGGTTCTGGGTGCTGTTTTACGGGTTCGCCACCTATGGCAATGCCGGGTACATGCGAGAGCAGGTCTGCAAATACATGTGTCCCTACGCCCGCTTCCAAAGCTCGATGTTTGACAAGGACACGCTCATCATCACGTACGATGAAGAGCGAGGCGAACCTCGCGGGGCACGACGTCGGGAGTCCGATCACAAGGCCAGGGGCCTTGGCGATTGCATCGACTGCACGATGTGCGTCCAGGTTTGTCCCACCGGTATCGATATTCGAAAGGGTTTGCAATACGAATGCATTGCCTGTGCGGCTTGTGTCGACGCCTGCGATTCAGTCATGGACAAGATGCAGTATCCGCGCGGCCTCATCCGCTACAGCACCGAGCACGCCCTGCACCATGAGCCCTACAAGCTCTTGCGTGCGCGGACGGTCATTTACAGCCTGATTCTGACGGCGCTGGTTGCCGCGATGATTTCGTTCATGATGTTGCGCCAACCCGTAATCATGGATGTCATTCGCGACCGCAACACGCTTTACCGTGACGTGGGCCGTCAGGGAATCGAGAACAGCTACACAATTCGGGTTATCAACAAGCACAATCAGGAACACCGGTATCGGCTGAGCGTCAGCGGCCTCGACGGCCTGACGATTCGCACGGAAACCGAATTCTCGCTGGCACCGGAATCGGTATACACAATACCGACCTCGGTCACAGCACCCCATGAAAGCGCCGTTGGCGGTAATATTATCGAGTTCCGCGTTGAGAGCCTTGACGACGCATCGATTGCGGTGACCGAGGAAAGTCGGTTCCGCGGGCCGGTTGAGGAGTAGTCATGGAATTATCCGATCAAGAGAATGAGCCCTGGTATCGACATCGTCTCGTCTGGCTGCTTATCGCGATACCCGGCCTTACTGTCGCAGGCTGCCTGCTGACGATTTACCTCGCCATCAGCAATCCTGAAACACTGGTGCAGGACCCGGTACTGGACGGATCAGCCGCCACCAAGACGCCGCGCGACGCGCTGCCCTGAGCATGGCCGGGCCTCCCGATTGCTTCCACTGTGGGGAAGCATTGCCTGCCGGTCGCCCATTCGTGGCGTCCGTCGGCGGAGAAGAGCGCGAAGTCTGCTGCCTGGGTTGCAAGGCGGTTGCTGAATTTATTGATGGCAACGACCTCGGGTCTTTCTATCGTTTCCGGAGTCAGCCGCATGCCGGGCTGGATATTCGCCCGGAACTCGTCGCCTTTAAGGCATACGATTCAGACGACATGCGGGATCGCTATGTCCACGTTGCAAACGGTCGTGCAGAGGCAATACTCGATATCGGCGGCATGTACTGTTCTGCCTGCGCGTGGCTGCTGGATGCTGCGCTAGCCCGGCACGAGGCAATTCATTCGGTCGACATCAATCCGGCGACCCGACGCGCGGTGGTTGCCTGGGATTTCGATGCGTTATCGTTCAGCGGCCTGCTTGGCGTTGTTGCCGAAGTGGGTTTCAAGCCGCAACCCGTCGGGCAGGACCAGAAAGACGCATCACAGGAACGGCAATATCGGCTGGCACTGAAACGATTAATCGTGGCGGCAGCTGCCGGCATGCAGGTAATGATGTTTGCGGTGGCATTGTACACGGGTGACTTTTTTGGCATCGAACCCGGCGTGCAAAAGTTTCTCAAGGTCATCAGTTTGCTGGTGGCGCTGCCCATCGTGTTCTATTCCGCCACGCCTTTTTTCCGCGGTGCCTGGCGCGGAATTCGTGCGCGAATGCCCGGTATGGACCTGCCGGTATCCATTGCCATCATCGCAGCCTTTGCCGCATCCGTTCGATCGATCTGGCTGGACAGTGGCGATATCTACCTGGATTCAGTCGCGATGTTCGTCGCTTTTCTGAGCGCCACGCGCTTCATGGAAATGCGCGCACGTCATCGTTCGGATGGTTTCACGCTGGCGCTGGCGCGACTTCTGCCGGACACAGCCATAAGGTTGGCCGGGGATAGCCAGGAGATCGTCGCAGTAGACCGTCTGCGGGCCGGCGATACGGTGATTGTAAGACCTGGGGACACGGTCCCGGCAGACGGGGTCGTGATTTCCGGCGAACTCTTTGTCGACGAGTCCGTATTGACAGGCGAGTCCTTGTCGCAGGTTCGCAAAGTCGGGGCAAAGGTCTATGCAGGCGCAAGCAACCAGGAGGGCAGCGGGCATATCCGTGTCACGCTCACCGGCGCAAGCACCAGTCTTGCGGAAATCGGTCGACTGCTGGAGCGCGCCAAGGCAGACCGACCCCCAATCGCCGTGCTTGCCGACCGCATAGCGAGCCGATTCGTACTGGCGATACTTGTCATTGCCACCGCGACAGGCCTGGTCTGGTCGGCCATCGATTCCAGTCGTGTCTTCGAGATTGTTCTGGCGACACTTGTCGTAACCTGTCCTTGCGCCCTGGCCCTGGCGACGCCAGCCGCACTGGCGGCAGCGGCAAGCCGGCTGGCCGCATCCGGCTTCCTGCTGGTTCGGTCCCGGGTGCTGGAGGTCATGCAACCCGGAGCGACAATAGTCTTTGACAAGACTGGCACACTGACCCGGGGCCGGCCGGCTGTCGTGCACACCCGATTGTTGTCAGACGACGGACAGGCGGGCAAACAATATTGCAAGGCACTTGCTGCGGCATTGGAATCGACCTCGGAACATGTACTCGCGCGCGCATTCAGCGTCTGGTACGAAGCCGGCTTGATTGATATTCAGGATATGCGGCCCGAAGCCGGCAAGGGCGTTGTTGCCACAATCGGCGACACGCGTTACCGCATCGGTAGTTTCGACTTTGTCGCCGAACTTGCCGGTTGTCACATTGCTGTTGATGAATCAGAGCCGTCAACGCATGTTTACCTTGGCTCCGAATCCGGCTTCCTGGCCGAGTTTATTATTGGCGATGAGCTGCGCGCCGACGCGAGAGCAGCCCTCGACGCTTTACGCGCTGCCGGCTATCGAATCGCCATTGCAAGCGGCGACCGAGCGGCAAGCGTCGCCGGCGTTGCGACGACGCTCGGTGTAGAGGATTGGCAGGCATCGCTGACGCCTGCTGCGAAACTGGAGTTCATTGCGAACAGGAGACGCCTTGGCGAAACCGTCATCATGGTTGGCGACGGCATCAACGACGCGCCGGTACTCGCATCCGCCGATGCGTCGATCGCACTGGATGCGGGAACGGCGCTCGCGCGTGCCAGCGCCGACGCAATTGCATTGGGACGCCGTCTGATGTGCATCGTTGACGCATCAAACGTCGCTCAGCAGACCCGGCATATCATTCGCCAGAATATTGCATGGGCGATCGTTTATAACCTGGCTGCAGTGCCATTGGCGGCCGCCGGTGTACTGGCGCCGTGGATGGCGGCGCTTGGAATGTCGGGAAGTTCGCTCATTGTTGTGCTGAATTCGTTGCGTCTGCATCGCTACGGTCAGTCGTCACAAACAAGTGCATCGTTGCCAGTTGACCCCGCGCTGTCGGAAAGTGTCGCAACATGAATATCCTGTTCCTGCTGATACCGCTGGGCCTTTTGCTGCTTGGCTTCGCAATCTGGGCATTCTTCTGGGCCGTTGGTACCGGGCAATTCGATGACCTGGATACACCGGCATGGAGCGTCGTGATGGACGACGACAGCACGCCCAAAAAAAGTAGCGGCAAGCACGACACCCCCCCGACAAAATCAGAAAGTGCGGAATGACCGGCGCCCTGATTGCGGCGGCACTGGCTGCGGGTTTCTTTGGCAGTACGCACTGCATCGCGATGTGCGGAGCGATCGTCTTGTTGTTCGAGGGCCAGAGCACGGCACCTGGTGACCGCAGAATAAGACGAATCGCCTATAACGCAGGGCGCATGCTGTTCTACGTTTTTCTTGGCCTGGTCGCTGGCGCGACGGGCGGATTATTAATGTCGGGGTTTGCAGAGGGACTTGGCGTACTGCGTATAGCGGCCAGTGTG